>JAHEBE010000259.1 GCA_024642365.1 Algoriphagus sp. | reverse complement strand
TGATTTACAGGAAATATTTTAAGTAGAGGTTGGGAAATTTAAAAAGTATCTTCTAGAAACTTGCAATCTGAAAAACCCTGTTTGGATGAAATTGGAAGGGATAAAAACAAAAAAAGAGGTCAAAAATGACCTCTTTTTTGATTTGGCTCCTCCTCAAGGACTTGAACCTTGGACCC
Organism: Algoriphagus sp.; assembly: GCA_024642365.1. Classification (GTDB taxonomy): domain Bacteria; phylum Bacteroidota; class Bacteroidia; order Cytophagales; family Cyclobacteriaceae; genus Algoriphagus. The sequence goes on along the minus strand of JAHEBE010000259.1, from coordinate 4,343 downwards.
TCTGATTAACAGTCAGATGCTCTAACCAACTGAGCTAAGGAGGAATTTGATGTTTTCCGCTCTAACCTCCCGATAGTTATCGGGATGAGCTAAGGAGGAATTTTTATTAAAATTCAGATCGTTTTCTGAATTGGTGTTGCAAATGTAGGAGGCTAAGTCATTTAATCCAAATCCCTTTTTGAAAAAAAACCAGATTTCAAGAAGCCTTTCTTCCTTCTGTTTCGCTTTCAGGTACTTATTTTTTGAATTTCTTGATTTTATTCCAGCTTCTTCATTGCCTAGGCAATTCTATTTGCAATAATTTTTAGCTTTTCAAGCAATAATAGTCATCCGTTTTTTTTATCTTAAAACACTTCAAATAACCTACACTATGGAAGACTTTTCAATTTCAATTAATGGTAAAAACGTTTCGATCCAAGCTGATCCGGATATGCCCCTGCTTTGGGTGCTGAGGGATTTGCTCTCAATGAAAGGAACAAAGTTTGGCTGTGGCCAAGCCCTTTGTGGTGCCTGTACGGTTCACCTAGATGGTGAAGCGGTTAGGTCCTGCAGCCTCCCTATTTCTGCTGTTGGTTCTGGGAAAATCACAACAATAGAAGGACTCTCCGAAAATGGCGATCACCCTTTACAGGAAGCCTGGGTCAAGCATGTTGTTCCTCAGTGTGGCTATTGTCAAGGTGGGCAAATCATGAATGCTGCAGCACTATTAGGAAAAAATCCTAACCCGACAGATTCGGAAATCGAGACCGCCATGGAAGGGAATCTTTGTCGCTGTGGCACCTACAACCGAATTAAAGAAGCGATCCACACTGCATCCAAAGCACTATAAACCCAGAAATCATGAAGAATTTTATTCCATTTTTCAAAAATAAATCCAGTGAAGATCAGTCTACGGTGTTCGCGCCTTCCAGACGAGATTTTCTAAAATTAGGCTCTTTGGCTGCCGGTGGCTTCTTGATAGGAGTTAATTTTCAATGTGCAGGACCGAAAGGCGAAACCATCACTTTTGCCCCTAATGTTTACATCTCGCTTAACTCTGACAATGAGGTGATCCTAGTTGCCCATCGCTCAGAAATGGGAACTGGAATCCGGACTTCTTTGCCTATGATCCTGGCAGATGAATTAGGAGCGGACTGGACTAAAGTAAAGATCGTCCAAGCTGAAGGAGATGAAGAAAAGTACGGAAATCAAAACACCGACGGTTCATTCTCTGTCCGCATGTTTTATGAGCCGATGCGGAAAGCTGGAGCAACAGCCCGCCACATGCTGATTAGTGCTGCTGCGCAAAAGTGGGGAGTGGATCCTTCAGAATGTAGCACCGAAAATTCACAAGTAATTCTTATTGGCTCCAGCAAGAAAGTTGATTTTGGAGAACTTATCGAAGCATTGCAAACCATGGCCATGCCGGATCCTGCAACTATTACGCTGAAAGAGCTCAAAGATTATAAACTTATCGGAACGGATGTCGCCATCTATGACGGGCCTGCCATAGTAAGCGGCCAAGCTAAATTTGGGGCTGATATCGACTTGCCTAACTTGCAGATAGCCGTGATTGCTAGAAGTCCAGTGATCGGAGCAAAAATTGTCTCCTACGATGATCAAGCTGCCCTAGCTGTTCCAGGAGTAAGTCAGGTAATAAAAATTGATGGGGCTGGAATTCCTCCCGGACTGGATAAACCGCTAGAAGGCTTGGCTGTCATCGCGACCAATACCTATGCGGCTAAAAAAGGGCGTGATGCCTTAGTTATAGAATGGGATCTTGGACCAAATCAATCCTATAATTCTGCCGATCAATTAAAACAAATGGCACAATCAACTCTGAAAAATGGGAAGGTAAGCCGTGAACGTGGGAATTTTAATTCCGTGAAATCTTCGGCTTCGAAAGTTTTGGATCGAACCTATCTAGCGCCATTCTATGCACATGCGACCATGGAGCCATTGGTGGCTACAGCAGATTATAACGCTGACGGAAGTATTGAAGTGTGGGCACCAACCCAGCACCCGCAATGGGCGAGAGGAGCAGTTGCCGGAGCAGTAGGTTTAGAATTGCCAAAAGTTAAAGTCAATGTCACTTTACTCGGTGGAGGATTTGGAAGAAAATCTAAGCCAGATTTCGTAGTGGAAGCTGCCTTGCTTTCGAAAGCGGCTAAAATTCCAATTCGAGTGCAATGGACCCGAGAAGATGATATTCACCACGATTTTTACCATTCGCACAGTGCACAACGAATCGTAGCGACAATTGATAGTTCCAATTCTTTGACAGGCTGGAATCATCACACTGTTTTTCCTGCGATTGGAGCAACTGGAAATCCTGCCGAATTGCATCCTTCCAGTGGGGAAATGGAGTTAGGCTGTCGGGATTTTCCTTACGATGTGCCTAATATTCGAATAGAATCTCATGAATCCACTGCGCATACGCGGATAGGATGGCTTCGATCGGTGAGTAATATCCATCATGCTTTTGCGATTCATACCATGATGGATGAGATCGCAGAGGCTCGAGGCATGGATCCTGTTGAAAATGCCTTGCAGTTATTGGGTGAAGATCGGGATTTGACTTTTGAAGGTGAGATCGAGGGGGAGTTTGGAAATTATGGTGAGAAACTTGAAGATTTCCCCTGGAACATCGGGAGAATGAAAAAAGTAATTGAAGAAGTTGCCCAAAAATCAAACTGGAAAGCGCATCGAGATGCTGGTAAAGCCATTGGTTTTGCAGCGCACAAAAGCTTTTTGACCTATGTTGCCTGCGTGGTAATGGTTGAAAAAGATGCCTCAGGAAAATTGAGTATTCCAGAAGTCCACTATGCTGTAGATTGCGGGGTAGGGGTGAATACCGATCGAATTAAATCGCAGTTTGAAGGAGGAGCTCAATTTGCAACTTCGCTGGCTATGACTTCCGCCATCACACTGGAAGGAGGAAAAGTGCAACAGAATAATTTTGATAGCTATGAGATTATTCGAATGCCACAATCTCCCAAAAGTATCCAGGTTCATATCATTCCGAGTACCGCGAAGCCAACAGGAGTAGGGGAGCCACCAGTTCCGCCTTATATTCCAGCTTTGGCTAATGCTGTTTTCAAATTGACCGGAAATCGGATTTACGAATTACCATTTAAGGTATAATTCGTAGTAAGCAGTAGGCAGTGGGCAGTTTTTGGGATTGCCTTCTGCCTACTGATTTTTTGTACTGAAGCTTCTGGTCATGATCTTAATGAATTTGGTTTTTCTAAAGCGCAAAGCTGACCAATCGTCATCAATTGCAATTTGTCTAACAGCTTCCAGGTCGTGCTTACCGAGTTCACTCCATCCAGCATCTCTATTGATAGTTGCTTTATATTTTTTGCTTGTCTTCTTCGGATAGGCAATCCATAGTTGTTCATCATCTATAAGGTAAGGTTCCATCTTGCTGAAAACCTCTTTCAATTCCTCGGGTGATTGGACAAAAGCAAGTAAGAAGTATGGCTTTGTGGTCGAGTCAATTAGGCCGATTTCATTCCAAGAATTAAGAATCGAGACAAACTCCGGAGGAGAGTTCCAAACCCGAATATTCATCCCTTCTTTCCATGTCATTTTCTTTAAAAGTGCGTCCATGTCATTTCTTTTTTTCTTTTAAAATTAGCCTAAAGCCTGTTCAGGAAGGATTGGTTTGATTGTTTTTCTGTAATTTCAATCTCCAACTAATCAATCGATGCGCCTAATCCTTTCCATATTCGCTCTTCTTTTCACGATAAACACTTCCTTCTCCCAAGAATATGATTCTGCCTTTAGCGGACCTATTTCGGTACGGGAAATCAAGAAAGACAAATTTGAGGAATTAAGCGGCATTGCTTTCAGTAAGAATCACCCCGGACTTTTTTATGGACATACCGATAGCGGCGGAGAAGCTGCAGTATATATGTTCAATTCAGATGGGGAAGAACTTGGGAAAATTCTTCTTAAGAAAGTTGAAAACCGGGATTGGGAGGATATTGCTGTAGGTCCAGGGCCTGATGGGAAATCCTATGTCTACATCGGTGAAATTGGTGACAATGGGGCTGTTCATAAAGAAATTTATGTATTTCGATTTCCTGAGCCTGAAAAACTTAGCCCAGAATCTGAAGTGGAAGTGGAACAAATCAAACTTACTTATCCAGGTGGAGCTCGTGATGCAGAAACCTTGATGGTGGATCCGATTTCGGGAGACATCTACATCGTGACCAAGCGAGATAAAAAGAACAATGTGTATTGTTTGCCAGCCAACAAATTTGGAGAAAAGGAAGCCATTTTGGATCGTGTTGGAGAGCTCAGCTTTACCAGTTCAGTAGCTGGAGATATCTCAAGCGATGGCATGCAGATTTTAGTCA
>JAHEBE010000258.1 GCA_024642365.1 Algoriphagus sp. | reverse complement strand
CTTCGTGAGTTATCCATTTCTGGTCTATACAAGCTGATGGCGTTTCTTGAAACTGCAGCTCTTCCGGCACGATCAGATCCTTGAACTCGATACACAGGTACGGCACGATTTGTTACCCGCTCAATCTCCCGTCTGTTTGGACCTCCAACGTAATAGTTGTTGTTATACACCACAGTATTATTGATGATCGTTGTCCTGTTATAAATTTTTACACGGTGATGATGAGGCGCATAGTAGTTGTATGCGTAGTGGTGATAGATTCGATTTCGTGGTATAAACACGAAGTAGAAGCTTGGTAGATTTACTGCGACATTGATCGAGAAACCAGGAGCCAAAGGAGCCCAGCCATAATAGCCACCACCAGTTCTCCAATTCACCCAAGCAGGTCCCCATTCGTAACCAGGTACCCAAGCCCAGCTTTGATAGTAATTATCAAAATACCAACGGCCGTAATGAAAAGGTGCCCAACCCCAGTCATAATAGGAAACCCATGTGTTTCCATAGGGAGTCATTGCCCAATGCCCATTAGAGCCGTATGGGTGGAAACCCTGTTCGGCATAAGGAAGCCAAATGTATCCTTGATTGTCATCAAAGACCCAGTCTCCATAAGGAGCCAACTCATCATAAAAAACTTGGAAAGAAACCCCCGAGTAGGATTTTGCTTCGGCTTGATTTAAGCTGCTGAATCCGATACTCATCAGTAAAACCAGCAGTGTCCTTGTCCAATTTTTGAAGTCTTGCGTTTTCATAGTTATTGTGGTTTTGGTGAGAAATAGGTGGTTGTTGGCTTTCTTATTTTGTTCGCTTCCTTTTTGATACTAGATGCGCTTTTTAGGATAAAGGATGCATCGGGTATAAAACGAAAATCGAGCCAAAAATTCGATCTTCTTTAAAATAAATAATACTTAAGGCTGTAAAACGGAGATAATTCGAATAAGGTTATTTAAAAGTATTCTTATTCAATCATAAAAATTAAAATTTATTACAACTTAAATAAAAAAATAGATTAAGATTTTTTCACAGAAAATTTTATTTCAAAAAGTAGGGGAGAGTTTGGCGAAAATCAGAAGGCTGATGTAGGAAAATTATTTTCTTTTTAAAAAAATCAACTATTCGTGTTGATAAAGCCTAAAAAAAATATTCTGAAAGGGTAGATTATTTTAGAAGGAGCCCAAAACGGATCGTGTAGAAACAAAAAACCCAGTCCATTTTTGGACTGGGTTCCATAGGGAAAGGTTTATTAATTCCTTCTTTTCATTACCAAGCTATCTGCAGGATATGTGGCAGCTAGCATTGCCATTTGATCTTTTGCCCAAGAGATGATTTCCTGGCGCTGCCCATCAGAAAGATTGGCTTCGGCATGGAGTCCAAAATTGGTATAACTAGGAAGAGGCATTTCACCATTTTCTACCATTTCGATAGTCTCTTCTAATTTATGATTTTGAACTGCCAAGGGGAGTTTGGTAAAAGTGGAGAAATTCAAGTGACGTTTTCCATCTTCGATATGGGTATTCATCCAATAGCCGACAGGCTCAATGTTGCTATACCATGGGTAGACGGAACTATTACTGTGGCAATCATTACAGGCATTTTTGAAGATGGTCTGAATATTATCAGGTACATCATAGCTTTTAGCAATATCAAAGGTTTGATCATTGCTGGTGTTTTTCTCATAAGGGATAAATTGAATCCCGATTAATAGGACGACAAAGGCAATTGAGATTTTCTTGAGCATGGGTTTTTTGTTTAGAATAGGTATTGAATATAAAATAATCTTATCTGACTTTACATTAAATTTTCCTTAAGAATTTCAACCTTTTTTAGACTGGTTTTCGAGGCTTTGGTTTAATTAATGGCTATATTCTTTTGTCTTAAACAAATTTTTGATCGATGCTTTTGGTTTTTACAGCAGATGAACTCGAACGATTGGCGGGGAATTTTTCGGCAAAAAAGCCTCTAATAGAGTTCTTGGGTGCAAATCAATTCTCTGTTAAGATTTCTAGAATTTCCATTAGACTGAGCTTGCTAGAGGTTCAGCCACGGAAGCTTCGATTCTCCTATAAAATGAATGCATTCATCCATTTTTTTGCGGAACGATTGGTCAATTTAAACAAACCTGGCTTGAATTGGGACAAAAAGTCCAATGTGATTGAGTTGAATTTTGACCAGATGCCGCAAGATGAAAAGTTAAAAGACTTCTTTCTGCGCCAAATGATTATCGATGAAGAGAAAATGATCATTGACTTTGATCAATACCAAAAAATGGACGATTCTCAGGAAGAGGGCTAGAAAATTCTCGTTTGGGTCAATTGATCCATGACCCAGTTGGTTCGTGCGGCGCTTTCGCCAGTGCTAGGGCAGGAGTCAGTTCCTAATAAGTTTCCGATGATGGTTTGAATAAGTGGTTCCTGTATATGCTTTGGAAGATCGAAAGCGAAAGTTTTTTCGGGTTCGCCATCCTGTTCAAGGATAAATTCCCCTTTACCAAAAGTCTCAAAGCTTATTTTTCCTTTGCTACCATAGATCGAAATTTGATCAATCGCAGAACTTTCCCCACTGCTAAAACACCAGTTTCCACTTCCCATCACGCCAGATGCAAACACAAAATTTCCGGTGACAATATCTTCGGCCTCATAAGCTTTGGCTTGATTTCCTGCAAAGCCCGCGGCTCTTTCGATCGGACCAAAAAAGAAATCCAAGAGGTCGAGTTGATGGGATGCCAAATCGAAGAAATAGCCACCACCGGCGATTTCCGGATTGATTCTCCAGTTTTCATCTGAACCTGCCACCAATCCTGGTCGGAGTGGCTGTTTGAGATTGATGTGGACTGTCCGGACTTCACCGATTTTCCCTTCGCTCAGCAGTTCTTTTATTTTTAAGAAATGCGGAAGCCTTCTTCGATAATAAGCGACATATAGCGGAACGCCATATTCTTCACAAGCAGCAATCATCTCCAAGCATTCTCCATGAGTTCTCGCCATTGGTTTTTCTACATAAACCGGTTTTCCCGCTTTTGCAGCTAACATACAAAGTTCCAAATGGGAGCTAGGAGGAGTGGCGATGTAAATCGCATTCACCATAGGATCATCTATCAGTTTTTGTGCATCCTGATACCATTTGTCGATTCCATGCCGCTTAGCGTAATCTGCTGCTTTTTCGCCGTTTCGGCGCATGACCGCCTCAATCTTGCTATTTGGGATTAGTTGCATGGCAGGTGCCGATTTTACTTCACATACATTTCCAACACCTAGGATTCCCCAGCGAACTTCTTTCAATATTTTTCTCATGGTTTTTCTAGTGAGTTTTGGAGGAGAATACCTTTTAGCGATTCGATGATCAAGGGTTCGTTTTCCAATTTTTGGGTCAATGTTTTCAAAGAAGAGAAGAAGATGTTGCCAAATGAATCAATCGTTAAAATCAAATCTTCTCAAGGGAAGTCATTGAAATAGTTGGTAAAACATATTAGGCTAACAAAAACGATCTTCTCTTTTAGGATTCATTCTCTTCGAGATCATAATTGATCATCCAACCAATCCCGAATTGATCCTCGAAACTCCCAAAATAAGCCCCCCAAAATGTCTTTTGATAATCCATTTCTACTTTTCCATTTTTGGAAAGTGCGTTGAAAATTCGCTGGCCTTCTTCTTTCGAATCGACATCCAAGGAAATGTAATTATGGTTGCCAATTTTTAGGACATGCCCCGCAGAGGGGAGGATGTCACTGGCCATGATTTTCAGGTTGGGAGCAATTTCCAGACTGACGTGCATGACCCGGTCAATTTCATTTTTTGGTAGCTGGTCCATTCCTTCCATGTCACTGAATCGGCTGATTCCTCCTATAAATTCTCCACCAAAAACGGATTGATAAAATAGGAAAGCCGCTTCGGCCTTTCCATCAAAATTGAGGTAAGGGTGTATGTGCATGGTTTGGGTTGTTGAGAAATAGAAGTTAAAGAAAAATGTCTAAAGATTCAGGAAAGCGCTTTGGTACTTATTTTTTTATCGACCAATCCACTTAAAATTGATATGATCAAACCGATAAGGGAAATACCTAATGAGATGGGCCAATTGAGAAAAGATACTGTGATCGCAACCACTTGCAACCCCAATCCTGCAAGCCAAACGGCATGACCTATCCAGGTCCGGTTGGTTCGGCTTTTCAGATCAGCGCTACTTTTCCCTTCATCAATCAAGGGCCTGAAAAAGTCTCGGTATTGCCAGAGCAAGATGAAGTTCAAGATTAAAAAGAAGCCAATAACGAAAGGAGTGCCTTGCCAATGCAGCGAAATTGTCACCATCAAAATATTGGCAAGCAAAGGCAACATCATGATACTTCCAAGTAATTTATAGCGGGTGGTTACTAACAGGTAACCAATCATTACTTGCGAATAGGCGATAAATGCACCATATAATCCTAAGTCATATTTGACCAATTCCTCTATCAACCAAACCGGCCCCATCCAACCAAAAAATTTATGTTCGAAGAAAAGCTTAGCCATCCCAGATCCCCAAAATGTGAATCCTAGAAAGA
>JAHEBE010000257.1 GCA_024642365.1 Algoriphagus sp. | reverse complement strand
GAAGGAATCGCCAAATTTCCTAATGAACCGAAGCTCTACCGACATCGGGGACATCGCTACATTTCAATCCGGGAATATGACAAAGCCATCAAGGATCTGGAAAAAGCCGCTGAACTGATTGAAGGAATGCCAAATGAAATCGAACCTGATGGAATGCCCAATGCGATGAATATCCCCGTCAGCTCCCTTCATGGAAATATTTATTATCATTTGGGATTGGCCTACTACCTCAAACAGGATTATGAAAAAGCCTATACTGCTTACCTAAAGTGCAGGGAAAGTGGATCCCATTACGACAACATTGTCTCGAGCACGCATTGGTTGTACATGATCCAACAGCGATTGGGAAATCCTTCCAAAGCTGATTCCTTACTTGCTCCCATTCATCGAGACTCAACGGTGATCGAAAATCAAAGCTATGCCGACCTTTGCATGCTTTACAAAGGCTGGCTTCCGGTAGATTCCCTAATTCAACAAGGCCCCGGAGGAAATCCCTCCAACGATGCCGTCCGCTATGGGGTAGCCAATTGGTATCTTTATCGTGGAGATACTTCTCAATCGCAACAGATGATGCAGGAATTATTGGAAACCAAGTCTTTTGCTTCCTTTGGTTATTTGGCTGCTGAGCAGGATTGGATTCGATTATTCTCCGATAAATAAGCATTATGAAAATCTCCTCTGACGAACGAATATCCAACATGACCTTTGCCACGGTCTATCCTCATTATGTGACCAAAGTGGAGCGAAAAGGCAGAACAGTTGCAGAACTCCATGAAGTCATCACTTGGCTTACGGGTTTCCAAGAATCGACTATCCAGCAATTGATCCGGGACAAGGTAACCTTTGCTGAATTTTTTCAACAGGCCCAGCTACACCCAAATGCTCCCTTGATTACTGGCTTGATTTGCGGATACCGAATCGAAGAAATCGAAAATCCATTGACGCAACAGGTTCGGTATATGGATAAACTTGTAGATGAATTAGCCAAAGGAAGAAAAATGGAAAAGATTCTTCGAACCAGCTAACTATCATGCTGAACGGATTTTTTTTAGCTCCTTATTTTTTGAGAGGAATATGTTTTACAGGATTTAATTATGCCTTTTTACTGCATAAAAAATCCTGTTTAAATCCTTACATTACTACTAAAACCACCAAACTTTTATCTTATGAAATTTTTCAAAAAAGGATTTTTCCTCATTGCGCTTCCGTTTCTCTTTCAAATCAACTCCTCCTTTTCCCAAATTACCTATGACCTTGTTCTAAAAGGCGGTCGAGTGATAGATCCGGAAACCAAAATGGACGGCATCCGGAATGTGGGAATCATTCAGAATCGAATTGCAGAAATCAGTACCGAACCGCTTCAGGGTAAAGAGGTCCTAGATGTCACTGGCTTAGTCGTGGCTCCTGGGTTTATTGATCTCCACATCCATGGCAGAACCAATGTCGAGCAAGAATACCAAGTACATGATGGCATCACCACCGCTTTGGAACTGGAATGGGGAATCGAAAATCTTGGAACTTGGTATGAGACGCGCAAGTCCAAAGCTCTGATCAATTATGGAGCAAGTGTCATGTGGCCTTTTGAGAGATTTAAAGCTATGGAAGGAAATGAAAACTTGGTTTCCCAATTAGAGTCATTGACCAAATCTGGAAGTTCCATAGAAAAATCAAACGGAATAATGGCAGAATCATATTTGAGAAATCCTTCTGAGGAAGAAGTACTTGGAATGATTCGGAATATTGAGAATTCACTTTCACAAGGAGGAATCGGAATTGGAGCTCCTATTGGCTACCTACCCAAAACTCAACCAGAAGAATTTTATCGAGTATTTGAGCTCGCTGCTGAATTGGATGTCCCAGTTTTTGTCCATACCAGGCAACCAAACCTGCTAGCCATTCAAGAGGCTATTGCTAATGCCATGCTAACTAAAGCCTCACTTCATATTGTCCATATTAACAGTATGTCTCTAGGGAATATTGGCCTCGCATTGGAACTGGTGCAAAAAGCCCAAAGTCAAGGATATGACATCAGCACCGAACTTTATCCCTATACCGCTGCCTCTACTTCCTTGGAATCTGCGATGTTCGATCCTGGATGGCAGGAAAAAATGAGCATCAGTTATCAAGACTTGCAGTGGGTTGCCACTGGAGAAAGACTTACCGAAAAGACTTTTGAAGAATACCGAAAAACTGGAGGTACAGTGATCATCCACATGATGAAACCTGAATGGATCAAGCAAGGAATGGCCTCCCCAGGGGTCATCATAGGCTCGGATGGAATGCCTTATGCAAAGCTAGCTCATCCCAGAACAGCAGGAACTTTCTCCAGAGTATTGGGAAAATATGTTAGAGAGGATAAAGTAATCGATTTGGCTACCGCTCTTGAAAAAATGACCTTACTTCCTGCACGTCGATTGGAAAACATTGCTCCCATGATGCGTTTTAAGGGAAGAGTTCAAGTGGGAGCAGATGCGGATCTGACTATTTTCGACCCAAATACTGTCATCGATAAAGCCACTTTTGAGGAAGGATTGGCATTTTCAGAAGGGATAGAATATGTTTTGGTCAATGGAACTTTTGTGTTAAGAAATGGGAAAACCGTATCCGGAGTCATGCCCGGTCAGCCCATTTATGGCAAATTCAAAAAATAAGAACATGAATAAAATCAAACTTATACTAAGCGCTGTGATCCTTTTCTCATATGGATGCACCATCGAAAAAGCCAAGTCTCCCCTATCGCCTTTAGAGGTCTACACTGATTCCCTTTTTAACGCTACTGTTGACAGCGGATATATTGCAGGAGGATCAATCTTGGTTTTCAAAGGGGACGAAATGCTTTTGAAAAAATCCTATGGCTATGCGAGCTTAGAATTGGAAGCTCCGATGCCTGAAGATGGGCAGTTTGAAATAGGTTCTGTCACCAAACAATTTACAGCCGCTGCCATTTTAAGATTAGTTGAGGATAAAAAACTTTCCTTAGAGGATGATTTCACCGACTACATTGACTTCGATACCAAAGGAAGAAAAGTAACCATCAACAACTTGCTCAATCATACCTCTGGAATTGCCAGTTATACTGAAATCCCTGAGTTTTGGGAACTATCTATTATGGATTATCCTAGAGACACTTTGGTTAAAATGGTTGAGGCAAATGGATTTCTTTTTGAACCAAATGAAGCCTTAATCTACAATAACACTGGATATTTCCTGCTTGGCCTTATAATAGAAAAAGTGACCGGTCTAACATACGAAGACTTTTTAAAGCAAGAGTTTTTTGAGCCTTTGGGTATGAAAAACACATGCTATTGCTCAACTTCCAAAGTGGTGAAAAATAAAGTTTATGGTTATAAGTATACTCCGGAAGGACTTCAACAGAAAGACTATTTAAATCATAAATGGCCTTATTCAGGTGGATCCTTATGTAGTTCCACAATGGACTTGCTAACATGGATGAGGGCAATGCATGAAGGGAAATTATTGCCTGAACCTCTATATCAATCCTTAATCTCACCAGATTCTTTAAATGATGGGACGCCAATTCGATATGCGAAAGGCTTGATAAACTTCAGAAATTTTGGAAATCATGAAATAGAGCATGGCGGAGGAATTAATGGATTCCTATCTCAAACCCGATATTTCCCAGATGAACAACTTTACATTATTTGCCTAATCAACTCTACAGGACCAAAATCATCTAGTTTTTTTGCAGAAGCTATCACTTGGAAACTACTTGAAAAACAAGACTATCCTAAAGTAGAATTGGACATTGATGCAAAAGAATTAGAAGGAAAATATATAGGTCCGGTTAGAGGAAGTACTCAAACAATGCTAGTGAAATCAATTCCTGATGGCCTTACAATTCAGATTGAAGGAAGTGATAAAATTGATACTCTTGGTCATTATATTGGAAGTAATTCTTGGATGCTTGAAAACACCAAAATAACAGTCATAAATAATGAATATAGAATAGACCAGCCATCAGCCTATTACATCTTAAAAAAAGAAACTAAATAAAAAAGCTTCACCCAAATGCTCCATTGATTACTGGCTTGATATGCGGATACCGAATCGAAGAAATCGAAAATCCATTGACGCAACAGGTTCGGTAAATGGATAAACTTGTTGATGAATTAGCCTAAGGAAGAAAGATGGAGAAGATCCTTCGAACTGGTTCCTAAAAAAATCAAATCCCCTAAATGCCCACTATCACTGTCCTTGGTTCTGGAATTATCGGCTTGACTTCTGCAATCGCCTTACAGGAATCAGGTTTTCAAGTGCGCCTTGTGGCTAAGGAACGCTACGACATTACCCTTTCCAGCAAAGTAGGAGCGGTATGGTTTCCTTATGCTATCGAACCTTTGGAAAAGTCCAATAAATGGGCTGGCGATGCCTATGTGCGCTATAAATCTGAGGCAGGAATTGCACCCGGGATTTCATTTATACCTTTTCTCAATGCCTATCTCGACGAAAGTAAAGAGGAATGGGTAAAGCAATTGCCTCCCGGGACAGTTAGAAAAGCATACCCTAATGAACTC
>JAHEBE010000256.1 GCA_024642365.1 Algoriphagus sp. | reverse complement strand
AATCAAAATTGTTTTCTTACCCATCAAAGCAAAAACTGATGCCATATTAATGGATACAAATGTTTTTCCCTCTCCAGAAATGGACGAGGTAAATAAAACAGTCAATTTTTCTTTCTGCTGGCTAAGGAAATTCATGTCTGCGCGTAGCAACCTGAAAGATTCAGCCATCGTTGACCTGGAATTTGATAATACTGGGATTTTATCTTCCCCTGAATTCCTTCCTATCATGCCTATTAATGGCACTTTCATTAGCTTTTCAAGCTCTTTCGGATCTTCAATAGTCACATTTAAATAATCCTTTAAAGTGATGAATGCGATTGGAATCAAAAGACCTATGATCAAACCAAAAGCTAGATTTTTTGTGGGGTTTGGGGCTACAGGACTACTCCCCGCTTTTGCAGTATCCAAAATTTTATTCTTCGGCATATTACCTGCGCGAGTTATTTGCGCTTCGGCTTTAATTTCCAATAGGTAAACATACAAGTCTTCGTTAATCGAAAATTTTCGCTCATAGCTGAGCAAATTTTTCTCCGTTTCCGGTAAGGAAGTAACATCATTCTCAATTAACCTGATTCGACTATTCAGATCTGCCAGTAAGTTTTGATTGTTTTGTAGCGAAGAATTTACATTTTCTCTGAGCGCCTGAATGGCATTCATAATTCTGACATTCACATCCTTTACTCTAGGAGTTTCATCCGAAAAATTAGTGGTCAATCTGGTTTTTTCAGCTTGAAGCTCAGACAAGTTTGTAATCAAGGCATTTAAAAGTGGATCTGATTGTCCAGAAATAGAGGGTACAATTAAATCCTCTATTTGATTATTAGCCAAGTAATTTTTTAGTGTTTGGTAATATTTGATGTTCAAGTCAATTTGAACCCTTTCTTTTTCAAGTTCCTGAAGGTTTTGAAAAATCATCGTACCCTTGGCTGAAAGATCAAATATCTGATTTTCAGAACGGTACCGTTGAAGGTTACTTTCAGATAGCTGTAGCGAGTCCGAAATCCCTGATAGTTGCTGCTCAATAAAATTAATCGTGTTTTCAGAAGTTCTATTTTTTTCTTTCAACTCCTGAAAAATATAGGTCTCCATCAATTTATTCACATAATCCTCTCCTAATCGCCGAACAGGTGTCCTTAACGACAATTCTAAGATAGAAGCACCGTTTTCTGAGGCATTTGCCACAAGCTGGTTCTTATAACTAAGCGCTAAAGAAGGCGTGTCCATCAAAGTGAAAAAGATCACTGTCCCGGGTTTTGCGGAAACTTTATTCACAGTGAAATTGAAGAATTCTCCTTTTATCGGCTCCCCAAAACTGTAAACTGACTTTGCCAATTCTAACTGCCCCATCCAGTTTTTATAAAAGGGATCTTTCGGGTTAAAAATTTGAAAACCCTCTTCCTCAACCAATAGCTCAAAGCTATTTTCGTCAATAACTTCTAGCTTAAATAAGCCTCCAACAATCTGTTCCCTATCCCAATCGACATTAACGTAGATCGGTAAATTGCCATATAGCTGAGTTTTTTTCCAGAAGTCTTTATTGAAATAGGATACATTAATATCCATTTCTTTAATTGTTTCCTCTGCCAGACTATAGGATTTAAGAATCCCTATTTCGTTTTCCAAATTTGCCCAATCGCCTCCAAAGCCCGCTGGAAATAAATTTTCTCCTAAAGAAGATTTCTCCTCAGGAATTAAGATTGTTGACTGGACATTATAAACAGGAAGACCAAATTTATTAAAAACAGTAGCCCCAATGTAACCCAAAATCATAAACCCTAATAGATAGGGCCAATAGCTTAAATACTTAAAAATTAACGCTTTTACGTCAGTCGTTTCTTCCTTTTGGTTTCTATTGAAATTTGCTTGAAAATCGGTTTTCATAGTTAGTAATTCAATAATCTTTTATTAAAACAGGCTTATAACAAGCAATGAAAAAGTCAAAGTGGTGATAACTAATGAAAATGTCTGAACAAAGTTTTCTCCGGCGCCAATTTCTCGGACTTTCATTGGTTCCGCATAAAACTGATCGTTTGGCTGGATAAAATAAAATGGGGACTCAATCAAATGCCTATCATTCAAATTGATCCGATGGACTCTAGTCCCATCAGGATATTGCCTGATCAATAACAGATCATCTCTTTTTGCTATTGTTGTGAGGTCACCTGCCTGCGCAATTGCCTCTAAAATAGTGACACGGTCCTGTAGTATGGTGAATTTACCAGGGGACTTAAATTCTCCAAGGGCGGAAAAACGAATACCACCCAATTTGGTAGTAACATATAAGTCATTTTTGACATAGAACCGAACCTTTTCCTCTATTTCAAGTCTTGCCTCCTCCAGCGTTTTACCTTCTACATTAACTTTCCCTACAATCGGTAATCGGACATTCCCATCTTTATCAACGGTATAACCTGTCATATAATACACATCTCCAGCACCTTGTTGCTGCTGTTGCTGTACTTGGCCCAAAGCTGAATTATTAAAGCCATTCGCGATCATATCCTCGGCAGTTTGAATATTCACGCTAATGATATCATTAAACTGCAACCGATATTCCGGGATTTCATAAGAAATCAGATCTCCATCCTTGATTGGAGTCTTATCTTCTAGGTTTTGCAGGTAAATTATTTTTTCGTTTGAAATACAGGCTGAAACTGAAAATAGAGCAAGAATTAGTAAAATTCTAGTCTGAAACTTTCGCATATCTTTTTGATTAGTATTAACCTCTGACTGAAGCGCAAACTTAAACAATTTACACTTTATTCAATTTTTTTGAATCTTCAGGATAATTCATTCCGATAAGGGTTTTAAACCCATGCCTGAAAATCCGATCAAAAAAAATCATTCAAAATCATCTAAATATTCAATCTCAGAATACTTCTCGCACGAGCAAGGTCTTCTTCAGTATCAATCGCCACCGATTGATGATTCGTTTCCACCATCCGGATTTTTATCCCAGCTTCTAAGAGTCTTAGTTGCTCAAGCATCTCAATTTCTTCCAGCAGGCCTTTTTTCATTTGAGTAAATGCTAAAAGCGTGGATTTTCGATAGCCATAAACCCCAATGTGTTTCCAATAAGCCAGTGATCTTATTTTATCCCGATTGTAGGGAATAGAAGATCTCGAGAAATAAAGTGCGTCTCCAAAATTATCGGTGACCACTTTCACAAAATTAGGGTTTTGAGCTTCCTCTTCAGAAATCTTGGTTTTCAATGAAGCAACTTGGACCTTTTCATCCTTAAAAACTGAGACTAGTTTTCTTAAGGATTCCTCATCCTGAAATGGTTCATCTCCCTGTACATTGACTACGATACTTGCTTCAATGTTCTCCAAAGCCTCTGCAATCCGATCCGATCCACTTTCGTGATTCTTTGTGCTAAAAAAAACTTTCCCACCTAGTTCTTCTATTTGGGATTGAATCAAGTTATGATCAGTAACTACCCATACTTCATCAAAAACTCCGGTGGCAAGCGTACTTAAATAAGTGCGTTGAATAACCGATTTTCCTCCTAAATCTTGAATCAATTTCGCAGGAAGACGCGTGGAGGCATAACGGGCTGGGATTAGGGCAACTACTTTCAAGGCTATAAGGTCAGATTCAATCTTTACTTTATTCTAAAAAGTTTTTTTACTTTTTTAAGCAAGCTTGTGTCACTCTGCTTTTTGATTTTCTTTCGCTTGGCATCCAAATCATCCCCATAGTAATTGTACATATACTTATTGTTTTGGGAATAGAGATAGGTATTACCATAACCGTAATTATAGCCTTCATAATGGTAACCGGAATTGATAATGCCATTAAAAACTCCATAGACATTTTTCACCTGCTTATTATTAAAGAGGTCATTAATCATTACCAGGTGATCTTTAACGGTATAATTCTGCCGAACCACATATAGGTTGATATCAAATAGCCGCATCAAATCAATGGTCTCAGATACCAAACCCATTGGCGGAGTATCAAATACAATTACATCGAAATTAGCTTCCAGGTAGGTCAGAAATTCTTTCAATCTTGGAGTTTGAAGTAATTCCGCAGGGTTTGGAGGAATGACTCCAGAGGGTACAAACCAAAGGTTTTCATTATCCGTAGGTCTTACTATTTTTTCAGCCTCAACCTTACCGATCAAATAAGTAGAAAGTCCGACACGATCACTTTCATTAAAATAAGTTGCCAATTTTGGTCGTCTCAAATCCCCTCCCACTACTACTGTTTTCTTGGAACCTAAGGCCATCGCCGAAGCTAAATTTAAGGATGTAAATGTTTTTCCTTCACCGGAAACGGATGAGGTGACCAGAATCTTTTTCGTGTTTTTGCCGGAGGCCAAATATGTGATCGCAGATCGAAGCGATCGGAAAGATTCTGCTACTGCAGATTTTGGATGCTGGAGCACCACCATGTTGGTATCCTTGTTACTGAATCCAACTATCCCTAACTGAGGGATCATGAAATGCTTTTTCAGGTCACGCTGATCTTTGATGCTATCATCAAACATATCTCTGGCGACGATAAATCCAAACGGAATCAAAAATCCCAATACAATGGCAA
>JAHEBE010000255.1:2960-4551 GCA_024642365.1 Algoriphagus sp. | reverse complement strand
AAACAATGCTTTATGAGCAAATCAACAATCTTCGTCAAACCAGACTATTCCTGGATCAAAATGATTTGAGTCAACAAGGGCAGTTAGCCGAAATCGATTACCAGATCTCACTTTTGGAGCCACAGTACAAGCGATTCAAAGAATTGCATGCTAAAAAATTGGTTTCTGACCGGGAATTTGAAGAAGTAAAAGAACAATACGAATACAATGTGAAGCGAAAAGAATTGACCTATCGATCTTATCGGAGTGATTCTTTGGCGCGGTCCTACCAGCTACAGCAATTGAGACAATCCGAAAACAGGATGAATGCCTCCTTGAATGGAGTAGGTCAGATTTTGAATAACCTAGTGATCAAAGCTCCAATTGCCGGACAATTGGCGATGGAACAGATCGAAATTGGTCAGGCGATTAATCCTGGCTCTCGCTACGGCCAAATTGATATACTCGATGAGTTTAAAGTTAGAGTTCCTATCGATGAATTGTACCTGCCAAGAATTGCGCAAGGATTACGTGGAAAATTCACATTAAGCGGAGTAGACCATGAATTGGAGATTATGAAGATCTATCCAACAATCACCAATGGTCGATTTGAAGTGGATATGAAATTTACAGGTGAAAGCCCAAGTGGAATTCGAAGAGGACAAAGTGTTCGGATTCGATTAGAGTTGGGAGACAGTGAGCAGAGCTTGCTTTTGCCAACCGGTGGCTTCTTTAAGGATACCGGCGGAAACTGGGTATTTGTTCTCAATGCAGCCGGGAATGCTGAAAAGCGAAGCATTCGTTTAGGTCGAAAAAATCCTGAATTCTATGAGATTTTAGAGGGTTTGGTAGAAGGTGAAAAAGTCATTGTATCTGGCTATGAGAATTTTGGGACAAATGAGATTCTTCAGCTGAAGTAGTTAATAAGGCAACATTTAGTAATCAAATAGCATCTTAAAAATATATAACAAAACATACTTATGGAAAACGTAATCAAAACAGTAAATCTCAAAAAGATGTATTCCACCGAAGAAGTGGAAACCACGGCATTAGACGGTATCCAAATCGAGATAAAAAAAGGAGAATTCGTAGCCATTATGGGGCCTTCAGGTTGTGGTAAATCTACGCTTCTGAATATCCTTGGGCTTTTGGATAACCCTGATGGAGGGGAGTATTTCTTTATCGAGAATGAAGTAGCCAAATTTTCTGAGCGGCAGCGGTCTTCTTTGAGAAAAGGAAATATTGGTTTCGTATTTCAAAGCTTTAACCTCATCGACGAGTTAACGGTGTTTGAAAATGTGGAGCTACCACTTTTGTATTTAAAGATCGCAGCAGATGAGCGAAAGAAAAGAGTAGAGGAGGTATTGACTCGCATGAACATCATGCACAGAAGAAATCACTTCCCTCAACAACTTTCTGGTGGTCAGCAGCAACGTGTCGCTATTGCAAGAGCAATTGTAGCAAAGCCTTCCGTGATCCTTGCTGATGAGCCTACAGGTAACTTGGATTCCACGAATGGAGAAGAGGTAATGCGGCTTTTAGAAGAACTCAACAATGAAGGGACTACCATTGTCATGGTAACTCACTCTCCGCATGATGCCAACTATGCCCA
>JAHEBE010000255.1:0-2860 GCA_024642365.1 Algoriphagus sp. | reverse complement strand
CATGTTCCGTCACTACCTGCGCTTAGCACTCCGAAATTTTTCAAAGCATAAATCTATCTTTCTAATCAACCTTTTTGGTTTGGCGATAGGTTTGACCACGGTTATTTTGATTATGACCTGGGTTAAAAGTGAGGTCTCAGTGCATTCGGGCCATGAAAATGGAGATCGGATCTATCAGGTGATGACCAATCATGATAATTCTGCGGGGATTAGTACCATTGATATTACTCCAGCTCCAATGGCTGAAGCAATGCGTGCGGAACTTGCCCAAGTGGAAATAGCTGCGGGTGTTTCTCCTTACATTGATGGGGTAAGTTTTCAAAATGGCGAGACAAAACTAACCGCTGACGGTTTTTTTGTTGACCAAGATTATTTTGATGTCTTCACTGTGGATTTTATAGCAGGAACCGAAAAAGGCGCCTTGACTGATTTGAATGCTGTTGTTATTTCTAAAAGTTTGGCAGAAAGTCTATTCGGAAACGCTCAGAACGCTATTGGGAAATCGCTCGATTGGCAGGTTTTTAGTTTTGCCAATCAGGTTGAAGTAACTGGGGTTTATGAGGATTTTACGGATGCTCAATCTATTGATAAGCCTGCTTTTTTATTGAATTATACTTTCTTCGTCAACATGCTTGGCGAGGGAGCCCATTGGGATAATTTCAATGGAAAAACATTTTTGGTACTTCGAGAAGGCACAGATGTCGATGGCTTTAATGCGGAGATAGCTGATTTCATAAAGAATAAAAAAGCAGAAAGTAATGTCACTGCTTTTGTACAGGCCTATGAAGATTCGTATTTATATGCGTCTTATGAAGGCGGAAAAATAGCAGGTGGACGGATCAGTTACATCTACATTTTTACTGCAATCGCTTGCTTTATCTTACTAATCGCTTGTATCAATTTTATGAATTTGACCACTGCAAGAGCAGTCGGCCGAGCCAAAGAAATTGGGGTGAAAAAAGCGATGGGAGCGAACCGTTCTGGTCTTTTTTCACAGTTTATGACAGAGTCTTTTTTACTGACCTTATTAGCGCTTGGCCTATCGATCATTTTGGTTTATACCTTAACCCCATTCTTTAATCAGTTGACTGGAAAAGCACTTGCGTTTCAGTTTGGCTTGGCAGAGTTATCTGGATTGGTAATTATTTGGACGTTAACCAGCTTTTTAGCGGGAATTTATCCAGCGATTTACCTTTCAAAATTTAAACCAATGCAGGTCCTTCGATCGACTTTGAAAGGGAGTTTTGGAGAATTACTTGCCCGAAAAGGATTGGTGGTTTTTCAGTTTGCCATTTCTCTTTTGTTGATCATTGGCATTTCTGTGATTGGCCGACAGATGAACTTTATTCAAAATCAAAACCTCGGTTACCAACAATCTCAACTGATCCAGATCCCATCCTCGGATCGAACTACCGAGCAGACTAATTCTTTTTTGGAACAAGTTAAAAAAGTGCCAGGCGTAGAAAATGCCTCGAGTTTGAGCCATCAATTAATTGGGCTTTCCAGTAGTACCATCGGTTTGGACTGGGAGGGGAAAGATGAGACGAAGCAGGTGAAGTTTGAAAACGTAACTGTAAATCTTGATTTGATTGAAACCATGGGTTTCGAATTGGTGGATGGGCGCTCATTCTCGTCAGAATTTGGAGAGGAAAAAAGCAAGTTGATTTTGAATGAGGAAGCTGCCCGCATTATGGGTTTTGATGAGACTGTGGGGACTGTGGTTAATCTATGGGGCAATGACATGGAAATCATTGGAGTGGTGAAGAATTTCAATTTTGAATCCCTCAAAGAGGCTGTAAAACCTGCCTTTTTGAAGTTCGATGACGGATTTTCGATGAAAATAATGGTGAGAATCGCAGCTGAAAATCAAGATCAAACACTAGCTGGGATCTCTGAACTTTATAAGGAACATACTGGTAAAGCGATCAATTATTCCTTCATGGATGAAGACTTTCAATCGCTTTACGAATCTGAAAAGCGAGTAGCGAGCCTAGCGAATTACTTTGGTGTTGTAGCTATTTTCCTCTCTTGCTTGGGGCTCTTTGGCCTAGCAGCTTTTACCGCAGAAAAGCGAAAGAAAGAGATAGGAGTCCGAAAAGTATTGGGAGCTTCTATCCTGAGTATTTTGACTATGGTTTCAAAAGATTTTCTTCAATTGATTGTGCTAGCCATTTTCCTATCTGTTCCGATCGGATGGTATTTGTCGGATTCATGGTTGAGTGGTTATGCGTATCAGGCTAATTTGAGTTGGTGGATTTTTGCCGGTTCAGCTTTGCTGTTGATCCTAATCGCGGTCCTTACAGTGGGCTATCAAGCCCTGAATGCTGCGAGAACTAATCCTGTGGATAGCCTGAAAAGTGAATGATACAATAATGACCGTTGGCGGTCATTTGTGTTCGAATTAAATCTCTAGAGATTTTAAAAAAAGACATTCTGGAATTCTGAGTGCCATTTTTCATGGCACAAATCCTGAATAGAATCTTGTGCTATGAAATTCTTACAAAACCACGGCTATGCTTGAGAACTACTTTAAAATCGCCATTCGGAACTTAAAAAAACATAAGTTCTACACGTTCATAAATATTTTGGGACTTTCTGTTGGCGTGGCAGTTTGTATGATTATCACACTGTTTGTGATCAATGAATTGTCTTATGACAAGCATTTCAAAGATGCAGATCGAATCTATCGAATTCACGCGGATATTATCTTTGGAGGGAATCACTGGGATATGGTCAATTCCCCTGCTCCCATGGTGGAAGCACTTCCTGAAGAATTTCCTGAAGTGGAATATGCGGTAAACTTCAGACAACGAGGTTCCTATTTAGTGAAAAAAGTAGACCAAAACATCAAAGAAGATCA
>JAHEBE010000254.1 GCA_024642365.1 Algoriphagus sp. | reverse complement strand
GATGTAACCCTTGGGAATAAGAAATAATGAATGAAAAATACAAAGCCTGCTCAGCCTTGGAGATCATTTCTTCTTTTGAAATCGTCGCAGGTTTTGGTCTGGAATACAATTGATCTGCTAAAACACGCTCCTCTTTCAAAGCAGAAATCTCACGCATACTTACCGCCATATCAATAGTCGGTACGGGAATTCCTAAATCCATTGCATTTTGAGAGGTCCATTTTCCGGTCCCTTTTTGCTTAGCCTTATCCAAAATCATGTCTACCAAATCTCCATCGGTAAGTTCATCTTTTTGGGTAAAAATCTCCGCAGTGATCTCTACCAAGAAGGATTGAAGTCGGCCTGCATTCCAGTTGGAATAGACTTGATGAAATTCCTGATTGGATAATCCCACGGATTTTTTCATCAAATCATAAATCTCTGAAGTGAGTTGCATCATGGAATACTCTATTCCATTATGAACCATCTTCACATAGTTGCCCGCAGATTTTGGGCCTAGATAAGCGACACAAGGTTCTCCTTTATATTTGGCCGAGACCGCTTCAAAAATAGGTTTGACATGCTGATAAGCTGCTCTATTTCCTCCAGGCATGATGCTCGGTCCTTTGCGTGCTCCTTTTGCACCGCCAGAAACTCCCGATCCAAAAAAGTGAATACCCTTTTCTTTCAGATAGGCTTCCCTACGATCGGTATCGGTAAAAAAAGAATTTCCACCATCAATGATGATATCTTCTTGATCTAGATGAGGGAGCAAACTTTCGATCACCTGATCTACGATTTTTCCTGCTGGCACTAGCAACATGATTTTCCGAGGAAGACTCAAAGCTTGGGTAAAGGTTGCTAAATCTGAAGTGGCATCCACCTGATTAGGATTCCCTTCAGACTTCAACGCTGCCACTTGCCCTTCATTTAGGTCATAGCCTACCGCCTTGAATCCGTTGTCAGCTACATTTAGAATGAAATTTCTACCCATTACTCCTAGGCCAATTAGGCCAAAATCAAAGTCCCCTTTAGTCATCTTTTCTTGGTTGTTTTATCAAATTACTGGTCAAACCTAAGTTCCAGCTCATGATTCAAATAAATTAGCCTTATTTTTACGAGCTCAGTCATCAAAATTAACCCTTCAATTTGACCTTTAAACCCTTTTTGGGAAAAAGTATTCGCTAACTCCCAATTTGTACTTCGTCAGAAATAAAGATTAACGCCTCTCCCGCATGAAAAAAACACAAAACCAGATGCTTATTATTTTTGGAGCCTCCGGTGATTTGACTGCTCGAAAACTAGTCCCTGCCCTATTAAACCTCTTCAAAGGAAAACACCTCCCTGAAAATTTCGTGGTGTTAGGGGTAAGTCGCAGTCCTATGTCTGATGAAAACTTTCGGAAGAAGGTGGTGATGGAAAGTGAATTTTTAAAGAAAAAACTGGGTAAGGAGGATGAGGCCTTTATTTCTGAATTCGCTAATAAATTATTCTATACCGACATCGGCACGGAGTACGACACCAGCTATACTCTTCTGGCAAATCGAATTCAGCACCTCAACGAAGAATTTGGAACAGCCAATAATTTCATTTTTTATTTATCTACGCCTCCAAGTCTGTATGAGCCTATTGCAAAAAATCTCCATGAAGAAGGTCTGACGAAAGAGCAAAAAGGTTGGAAGCGGATCATCGTAGAAAAGCCATTCGGCTATGATCTTGCCTCAGCAAAAGCCCTCAATGAGGGATTGCATAAATATTTTCAAGAGTCTCAAGTGTATCGAATCGATCATTATTTAGGTAAGGAAACGGTTCAAAATGTGCTAGTCACGCGTTTTTCCAATTCAATTTTTGAACCTGTGTGGAATAGGCGATACATCCACCATGTGGAAATCACCAATGCAGAAACGGTGGGTGTAGAAAAGCGAGGCGGATATTATGAGAAATCCGGTGCGCTTCGCGACATGTTCCAAAGTCACCTGCTACAAGTCCTTTCACTGATCGTGATGGAGCCGCCAATCAATTCGGACGCAGAAGAAATTCGAAATGAAAAAGTGAAAGCCTTGAAATCCATCCGAATTATGAAGGACGAGGAGACCATTTTAAAAAATACCCTTCGCGGTCAATATGTCGCCTCAACGATCGATGGAAAAAAAGTGAAAGGCTATCGAGAAGAGGAAGGTGTAAATCCAGAATCTACGACAGAAACCTTTGCAGCAGTAAAATTCTTTATCGATAACTGGCGCTGGAGTGATGTGCCTTTTTATGTTCGGACTGGGAAAGCTATGCCAACGAAAGTCACCGAAGTAGTGATTCACTTCAAGACGCCACACCACGACATCTTCAAAAGTCAGGATGCTTATAAAAAAGACAATAAACTGATCATTCGAATTCAACCGGATGAGGGTATTTTGATCAAGTTTGGGGTGAAAGTGCCTGGTCTTGGCTTTCACGTAGAGCAAGCGAATATGGATTTTTATTATTCAGACCTTGACGCTGCTCATGTAATGGATGCCTACGAACGTCTGTTGTTGGATGCCATGCAAGGCGACACCACCTTATATGCTAGAGCCGATGAAGTAGAAGCCGCATGGAAATTTGTAGATCCAATTTTGAAATGCTGGGAAAATTGCCCTCAGGTCAATACATATGGCTATTCCGCCGGAACTTGGGGGCCCCGAAATTCGGATGACCTGATTGATGATAGCTTTGGCTGGCGAAACCCAGGTGATCTTCTTACAGATGAATCAGGCTTTTGCCTGCTTTGCTAATCCAACTCAAAAAAACTTAATCATGCAATTGATAATTTCCAGTTCCAAAGAAAGTCTGGCAGAAGAATTTTCCTATCAGTTCCAAGAATTAACTGAAACACAAGCTAGCGTTCATGTGGCACTTTCCGGTGGCAGTACTCCAAAAGTCGTATTTGATTATTTAGCTGCTCATGTTGAATTAGAAATTGACTGGTCAAAAGTCTTTTTCTATTGGGGAGATGAACGCTGCGTGGCGCCCATTGATTCGGAAAGCAATTATAAAATGACTGTGGATCATTTGATCTCAAAAATCAGCATTCCAAAAGAAAACATTTTTCGAGTGCAGGGAGAAAACGACCCCGATGCGGAAGCTATCCGCTATGGAAAAGTCCTGGACCAATCCTTGCCAAAAGCAAACGGGATTCCTCAATTTGACCTGGTTATGTTAGGAATGGGAGATGATGGGCATACCGCTTCTATTTTTCCAGACTCAATCAACCTTTGGGATTCTGCAAAAAACTGTGAAGTAGCCACTCATCCAGATTCTGGCCAAAAGCGAGTGACTATCACCGGAAAAGTGATCAATAATGCCAAGCGGGTCACATTTTTGGTGACTGGGGCAAGCAAGGCTGAAAAAGTTAGAGAAATCGTAAAGGAAGAAGGGAACTTCCGAAGCTATCCAGCCCACTTAGTCAATCCAGCCTCGGCTGATTTGATTTGGTTTTTGGATGAAGAGGCAGCTAAAAATCTGATCTCATAGCATGCAAAAATTCAAAGGCCAATCCAGTGAAAATCTGAATTGGCCTTTTTTAGTTTATATAGGAAGAGTTAAACACCCTCAAACAATCCCCCCAAACCAAGATTGGGTTTGATTTTGAGATGCTTATACGCTTGCTCCGTAGCCATTCTTCCGCGTGCGGTTCGTTTGAGATAGCCTTCCTGAATCAGAAATGGCTCATACACTTCCTCGATGGTCTCTGCCTCTTCGCCACAGGCAGTGGCTATGGTACTGAGTCCAACAGGTCCACCTTTGAATTTTTCGATGATGGTAAGCAAAATCCGATTATCCATTTCATCCAAACCGTTCACATCGACATCCAGCGCATTGAGCGCAAACTGGGCAATGTCTAGGGTGATGGTTCCATTTCCTTTGACCTCCGCAAAATCCCGAGTTCTCCTCAAAAGCATATTGGCAATTCGAGGTGTACCGCGACTTCTGCGGGCAATTTCATATGCTGCTACTTCATCGATAGGTGTTTCTAAAATCCCGGCGGATCTAGATACAATATCTGTTAACAATTTAGCGTCGTAGTATTCCAATCTGGAATTGATTCCAAATCTTGCTCGCAATGGCGAAGTCAACAATCCCGACCGAGTCGTAGCCCCAATTAAGGTAAATGGACTGAGTGAAATCTGAACCGAACGGGCATTTGGACCGGAATCCAGCATGATGTCAATCCTGAAATCCTCCATTGCTGAATACAAGTATTCCTCCACGATCGGGTTGAGTCGGTGAATCTCATCGATAAACAGCACATCCCCTTCCTCCAGATTAGTTAGCAAACCTGCCAAGTCGGAAGGCTTATCCAAAACTGGACCGGAGGTAATCTTCAAGCCAGAACCCAATTCATTGGCAATGATATGGCTCAGCGTCGTCTTTCCTAATCCAGGAGGTCCATGCAAAAGCACATGATCGAGTGGCTCATTTCTATTTTTGGCAGCCAATACGAAGACGCGAAGATTCTCCACAATCTTAAACTGACCCGTAAAGTCTTCAAAACTCAAAGGACGCAAGGCTCTTTCAAAATCCTTGTCCTTGGGACTTAGACTTT
>JAHEBE010000253.1 GCA_024642365.1 Algoriphagus sp. | reverse complement strand
TATTGGGCATCATTGGGTTATTCTTTCAGGCAAAAGTGGACCCTAAATCCTTTTATGTCAACCTCTGGCTATTCTTAATGATGGGAGTAATCTTGGTACTTTACCTCAATTCCCCGCCAATAGAGCCAAGAGAACGAGATTACATTTATGTGGGTAGCTTTTATGCTTTTGCTATTTGGGTCGGTATGGGCGTCTTAGCAATCGCACACATGATTGGTAAAGCAACTAAAAATCTTGCCACAGCTGGAATCATTGCCACTTTACTTACACTACCTGTCGCAGGATTAATGGCGAGCCAAAACTGGAATGATCACAACAGAAAAGGAAGGTATTTTTCTGTAGACTCTGCACGCAATTTCCTTGCTTCTTGTGCGCCAAATGCAATTTTATTCACCGGAGGTGACAACGACACATTCCCACTTTGGTATGTACAAGAAGTGGAAGGATTCAGAACGGATGTCAGGGTCATTGTTTTGAGCTACTTTGATACCGATTGGTATGTCGAGCAAATGACCAGACAAACCAACGAATCTGAGTCTTTACCATTTAGCCTAGATCCAGAGCGCTACCAGAAAGGCACCAACGATGTCTTGTATGTGACGGAGCGAGAAGGTTTAAATGCGATTTCTGTAAAAGAATACCTCAAACTCCTTAATGGTGCATCACCACTCCTAAAAATGGAGACTGGAGGAAAGAGTATTATTAATATGGTGCCTTCTCGAAATTTGATTTTGGAGGTAGATAGTGCCGCAGTAGGCAATAAAAACATAATTCCAGAGGAATTCACTGAGTTATTTGTGCCTCAAATGAACCTTCAGGTGAAGGGTCAATATGTCACCAAAGGGACTTTGATGTTATTGGATTTGATCACCACTAATAATTGGGATAGACCTATTTATTTCAACAATACTTCACTGGCGACTATCGGAATCAACATTGACGAACATGTGGTGATGGAAGGGCTTACCTATCGTTTACTTCCAATTCGAAAGCCTGAGTTCATTCGAGAAGAACTGGTAAATGCCGAGTTGGCCTACAAAAACATAAAAGAAAACTTTGCTTATCGAGGTATGAATAATACCGATGCCTATTTGGATGAAGAGTACAGAAGATTTGCCTCAAACCATCGAAGTGCAATCAATAGCGTAGTGATTGCTTTACTCGATCAAGATAAGATGGAGAAAGCTGCGGACCTTCTCAATTTTGGACTAGAAGTCATGCCAAATGAGGCGATCCCTTATGACTTATCTAGTGGTCAATCTGTTCCGCTATTCTTTGAAGTGGGTGAAGATGAAAAAGCAATGGACATCATTGACAAGGTTTCTAAAAAATCTCTGGATATGATTGAGTTCTATCAAAATCAGAACCGAGATTATGATCGGGAAATGATGATCTCTATCGAAATGGTCAAGTACTTTATCCCATTATTAGAGGAGCGTGGCTATCAGGAAAAAGCCCAAGAATTAAAACTTCGAATGGGTTCTTTGCTTGGGAGTGAAGCCTCAGAAGGAGGAACTCTACTTGATCGAAAATAAGTTAATCCAAAAACAAAAAAGCGAACTCAAGAAATTGAGTTCGCTTTTTTTTATATGGACTTTCAAAAGTCCCTAATCTGTAATTTTTTGGTTCATCTAACTTTTACTTTTTCTTGCTAAGAATATAAAACAAGTCCAGACCCTTTGATGGATCATCCACTAAAATATAGTCTTCATGGGAAATAGCGACCACACTTTCTCCCTGTTGCTGGTGTAATTTGTTTCGATTCATTCGATTCAAAATCTCGTAAGGCATTCTCAATAGCCCAGCTGGCAATTTATATTGAAGGTTAAAAATATCGAAACGCATAATTTTTTGAACGGATCGGCGATTTGCCTCATGGTAGCTCCATACACTTTCATTTCCACCGATTCCATTCGCCTGCACCTCGTCAAAGATTCCTGAAGCCAAATCGATTAATTGTTGAGGGGTATATTCTCGTTCGTGCCAAGGATTTCTCGAAAGGGTATGATTGATGTTTGGGGTGGAAATAATCGCTTTACCACCTGGTTTCAATACCCGGTAAATTTCTTCCAAGAAAAGTCGATCATTTGGGATGTGTTCGATGACTTGAAAACTGACCACCGTATCAAATGAGTTAGACTCAAACCCTTCAAATGGTGGAATGACAGCCTGTCTGAAATCAACGTTTGGAAACTTTATTTTCAACGAGTCGATCACCTCCTGGATTTTATCAATCCCCAAATAACTATTCGCCAATGGCAATAATACTTCTACCCCTCTGCCCTCTCCACAGCCTACTTCGAGGAGATTGCCCGAAATAAATGGCTTAGCAGCAATGTAAGCTTTGAGTAATCGTTGATGAATTGGATTGTCACTGACCAACTTGTCAGAAGCGATTTCCGTTGTATAGGTAGCCATTCAAAATTTTACTATTTTGGCAAAAGTAAGGTTAATTTTTAAAACCCGAGATCATCACCCCAATGAAGCAACAGTCTATTAAAATTCTATTTTTTTTGACCCTTTCCATAGGTATTGGAATTCAGGCGTTTTCGCAGAAAAACTTAACCAATCTAAATCAAGCACTTCGGTACTCCCGGTATTCACGATTGGGGATGAAAATCGTCCCAGTAAAAATCTCGGATACCAAGTTTAAGATTCAGTTCGTGGTTGAAAAAATTGAAGCAAATCAAGAATTCAACACCTTTAGCTTTACCTATTCGCTATTGAATTCTTATAGCGATGAAATTCTTGGTGACAAAACCACAATTCTCACGGCCAATGATTTGACTCATGATACCGATCGTCATTGGGTTTTTGAAAAGGAATTGAATCTATCCGAAGAGGAACAAACTACTATTTTGCTCTTTACAGCATTGGACACCAGGCAGGGAGATGAATATTTTTACCACTTGGATTTGAAAAGCCCATTTGTGTTTGATTTACCAAATTTCGGAGCTTTCTACGCAAATGGCGTTGGATTCGACCAAACCTACCTTAATTCAGGAAACTCCCTTCTTTTTAATAGCGCTGGAGGCCCAAACTTGCACTCTTTTTATTACCCGATGAATTTTGAAGTTCCATATCCTCCGATGGAGATCAAACCAGCTGATGTACCACGAGAATTGGAAGTATCAGATGAAGGTGATTTTTTAGCTAATGTTCCAAAATCACTGGATAAAGTAGGTTACTATTTTATTCAGAGCGATACTTCAAAGGCGACGGGATTAGTATTAAAAACGGCTCATGAGGCTTTCCCGAAAGTAAAAGATTGGGATGAGATGGTTCAAATGGTTACTTACATTTCCACCAGAAAGGAGCATGAAACACTTCTTTTGGCTACAGACAAAAAGAAAGCTTTGGATGAATATTGGATCAACCTGACCCGAAATCCAGATACTTCTAAGGATCTTATTCGAGAATATTTTCGGCAGATTGAATTCGCAAATTTACTCTTCACAGATTTCAAAGAAGGCTGGAAAACAGACAAAGGCATGATTTACATTGTGATGGGAGCACCCCAAGAAGTTAATTTCTATGTAGATCGAGAAGTGTGGTCTTATGGCGGAATGAACGAGAGTTCAAAAATTCGCTTTACCTTTGCCCGTGTAAAAAATATACTCAGCCCACACTATTACACATTGAACAGATCTCGGGCTTATCAGCCAGTTTGGTTCAAGAACATATCCCTATGGAGAAGCGGAAAGATGGCTTTCTAATTGAAAAAGGAGCCCACGAAAAAGATTTTATTTTTGGAACTAGGGCCGTCATGGAGTCGATCCAGGCAGGTAAAGACATTGATAAAGTATTGGTTCAAAAAGAGCTCAATAACGACTTAATAAAGGAGCTTCTGCAGCTCTGTAAGACTGAAAAAATCCCTGTCGTTCGAGTTCCAGATGCTAAACTAAACCGCATCACCCGAAAAAATCATCAAGGAGTCGTCGCACAAATGTCTGCGATTGAATATGCGTCTTTAGACAACGTAATCGAAAATTGCTTCGCAGTTGGTAAGTCCCCTTTGGTCTTGATTTTAGATCGAATTACTGATGTCCGAAATTTTGGAGCAATTGCCAGAACTGCCGAGTGTGCTGGAGTAGATGCAATTATTATCCCTGAAAAAGGAAGTGCACAAATAAATTCTGATGCCATTAAGACCTCAGCTGGCGCTTTAAATTATTTGCCAATCGTGCGGGTAAAAAACCTTTTTTACACTTGTAGAGATCTCCAAAAATCAGGATTGATTTTGGTAGGAATTACAGAAAAAACCGAAAAATCAATGTACGAGACCGACTTCACTGTACCTGTAGCAATGATCATGGGCTCAGAAGAAGATGGGATTTCTACAGAGCTTTTCGGCATTATGGATGACCGGGTTAAAATCCCAATGGCAGGAAATATCGAAAGTTTGAACGTCTCAGTTTCTGCTGGAGTCGCTATCTATGAAGCGATTAGGCAGCGAAAAAATTAAGGAATTTAAAGGGGAAGGATTAAATAAATTCTTCCCCTTTTTTTCTCGCGTTAGAAACAAACTCTCGAAATTTCTTTTCATCATCGAGTTTGCA
>JAHEBE010000252.1 GCA_024642365.1 Algoriphagus sp. | reverse complement strand
CCATGAAACTTCACCTCCAAATCCTCAAAGAAGGAAAGCTTTTCTATAATGGCTTTCAATAAAAAACTGTTGTCCTCTGCGATTGCGATTTTGATTGCCATGGTTTTTTTCAATTTCTAAAAGATGCAAACTTGTGTTCCTTGATTGACTTGAGATTCAATTTTTAATGTTTTTCCAATCCGCTCTGCTCGATTTCTCATATTTCCCAATCCATTTCCAAACGATTCCCCTTGAATCCCTTTGCCATTATCATGCACACAAACTCGAATTGAATTTTCGGAGTTACTAAAATGGATGGTGATTTTTGAAGCTTCAGCATGTTTGATTGCATTGTTAATTGCTTCCTGGGTGATTCTAAAATAATTTATCCCCTCAAGAGAATTAAGTAAAAAATCTTTTGCGAGTGAGGGCTCAAAAATCAAATCAAAAGTAATCGCAGGACAAGCTTCATTGGCTTTGGCAATAAAATTAGCGATCCTGCCTTCCAGATCCTCCAGGCTGATGTGCTCCTTATTCATTGCCCAAATGGTATCCCGCAACTCCCCAACAGTTTCCACTGTAAAGGCAGAAATCTGATCTATTTTTCCGGCTATTTTTGTGGCTGGAAAATCTATATTCTTCAGATTATTTAAGGAGGAAACGATGAAAGTAAGTTGCGCTCCTATGTTGTCATGCAGATCGCTTGAAATTCGATTTCGCTGCTCATTTAATCGGCTCTGGGTTTCTTGTTCCGAATAGATTGCTTGAAGTTTAGCTTCTTGTTCCAGCTGTTTGTTTTTGGTCTTTTGTCGGTAGTAAATAAAAAATCCTAAGCCGATTAATGTGAGTGAAAAAATCAAGGTAAGTAAAAGTTGGTTTGTTCGATTTTTCACTGTCAAGGCATTTTCAGCAAGTGCGGCCCTTGATTCAGCTAGCTCCCGCTCCTTGGATTCGACCTTATAGCTCGCCTCAAGGTCTGCCATTTTTTTCACCCGCTCTTCTTTAAAAATCGAGTCTTTTAGGGTACTGTATTGCTCCAAGTATTCTATCGCAGTTGAAAGATTTCCCCGCCGTTTATTGTAGCGGTACTGCTCTTGCAAGTAGTCGCGCTTTTTTTCCATAGACTGGCTTAGATCGACATACTTTGCCGCTGAGTCAAGCAATGTTTCAGCTTGGGCGTAATCTCCTAAGCTATAGGCAATCGTCACTAGATTGGTATAGTTGGTTGCAAGTCGCGTATTACTTTTTGCTTTTCTATTCAATGAAAGAGAAATGTTCAACCACTTTCTAGCGGCAACATAATTTTTCTGTTTAAGAAGCGTATTTCCAATGTTATTGAATGTTTGAGCCACAGAAGTACTATCCAGCTTTCCAATGTCTTCAATCACTTTATAATGATAAAATAGTGCTGAATCCGGCTTATTCCAATCATCAAAATTTATCGCTATTGCATTTAAAGCATATGCTTTAAAAAGTGGGCTTGCTTTCGAATAGTTTTCTAAAATCTGAAGTGCTTGTTTACCATAGCTTACGCCTTGTTCGTACTGCTCCATGTCATGGTAGACTACAGCAATATCAAACAATGAAAACGCCATGTAATTAGAATCAGGGACATTCAATGCGTGGGAATAGCCTTCCTGCGAAAATGAAAGTGCCTTTTCCCAATCTCCAGTAAAACTATTGATCCGGGTAAGCGATATAAAGCCCATGCTTCGAATGCTGGGTTCAGCTTTTGGATCGACTAAATCAACACTTTTTTGAAAATAAACCTCCGCACTGTCGTATTCAGAATTTCTATAAAACCGCTCGGCAAAGAAATAGAAATACAAGCCCGAATCTGCGGTATTGAGGATGTTGGCCTTTTCTAGTTGAAAAATAATCGAAGCTGAATCCGAATTAATCAGGGATCTACCCAACCGATCACGCAAGGATTGCGAAAAAGAAAAACAACTAAGAAAGAATAAAAACAGAAATAGGGTAAAAACTCGAAGCATATAAGGTGAATAGGCGCTAACTTTTTAAAGATAAAAAATCGCCTTTTCAAATATACTTTATTTGAGATTTTTTAAAATTATTTCTGGATTAACCATAAATCTCCTCCAGGATTTGGGCTAAACGAACACTCGCTGCAACTAAACGCTCTTCCAAAGTATCATTGGCCTCATACATATAGACCCAGCTAATTTTCTTATTCTCGGGCAAGTTGTAGACCAATGGTCGATTTGATACCGCTTCTTTAAGCCAATCTTCCATGCTTGCACTTCGGTAAGAAGTCTTCATTTCGGGAGTTAACCTTCGGTAAAGCTCATCGGCAAGTTCCGTATAGCTCATTCCCTTACGATCAATCATCCCGCTGTCCCAAAGTGCATGAAGGTTGGTAGGTTGATTGAAAAACTCAATTTTGACATCATTCCCACCTCGGTCATCACCCGTCCCTACGTGAAGGGGTTGATGAATATCCTCTACCATATGGATCAGCATTTTTAGCTTTTCCGCTTCTTGTTTTGCATCGAGATTACCTGCTTTCAGTTCTGCTTTCAATCGCTGGATTGCCTCAAATGCATCGCCTCCCTTTTCCTGATTTGCAAGATCATATTCTCCATTTTTCGAAGTCAGGTAATGCCAGCTATTCGCATAATCATAAGATCGATCCGACCGAATATCATCCATCCACGTTCCGCTTCGTCCAATAGACATTGGATACAATACTTTTTCCACTTTCTTACGAACAGATTTTTTCATTTGCTGCTCTGCCATATAGCCGATCAGGAAATGTCCAAGTTGACCCCAAGCGGCTGCCTGCTGAATAGAAAGCGCAAGAATGAATACGAAAAGAACAGACTTTTTCATGAGTGATTTTTGATTGCTATTGCGAAATTAATAGAGTTATCAGGAATTAATAGGAGGGGAAATTTAGGGCTTTTCCAATTCAGCAACAGCGAGCCAAGCCATTAGTCCCGCGCCAATCTCCAATGCGTCCTCATCTATATCAAAGGTCGGAGTATGAACGCCGGAAATGATTCCTTTTGCCTCATTTCTTGTACCCAGGCGATAAAAACAGCCATCGATCACTTGAGAATAATAGGCAAAATCTTCCGCTGCCATCCAAATATCCAGGTCTAGTACGTTTTCTTCCCCTAAATAGGCTTTGGCAGCATCTGTTGCACGAGCGGTTAATTCTGGATCATTTTGGAGGAAAGGATAGCCTTTTCTGATTTCAAAATCTACTTCGCCTCCCATTCCTTCCACTATTCCATGGGCTATTTGAAGCATCTTTTGATGTGCTTTGGCACGCCAGTCCTCGTTTAAGGTTCGGAAAGTACCTTGGATTTTTACTTCATTCGGTATCACATTTGTCGCACCAAGCGCTTCCACTCTCCCAAAAGAAAGGACAGAAGGAATTTTTGGGCTTGCTGCTCTGCTGACAACTTGCTGAAGTGCCACGATCAAATGCGAGGCAATCAAAACTGGATCAATCAAGGTTTCAGGCATGGCTCCATGCCCACCTTTTCCTTTTACCGTAATGTACAATTCATCAGCTGAGGCCATGTAAAGTCCCTGACGAAAGCCAACCTTTCCTGAAGGAATAAAAGGCATCACGTGTTGTCCTATGATCCCTTGAGGTCTAGGATTTTCAAGGACCCCATCTTTAATCATAAAAGAAGCTCCGCCAGGTGCAACTTCCTCGCCAGGCTGAAAAATTAACTTGATCGTGCCTTCAAACTGATCTTTGATCTCATGTAAAATCTTTGCTGCTCCAAGCAAGGAAGCAGTGTGCGCATCATGTCCACATGCGTGCATGACACCTGGGTTTTTTGATTTATAAGGAACCTCATTTGCCTCGATAATTGGCAAGGCGTCCATATCTGCGCGCAGGGCAATGACTTTTTTGCTTGGGTTTCTTCCCTCTATCAATGCAGACCAGCCAGTGGTGGCTTTTTGGTCGATTTGAGTAATACCCAGGCCCACCAATCGCTCCTTGACATATTCGGAAGTTTTAAATTCCTCGTAAGAAAGTTCGGGGTTCGCATGAAGATGTCTTCTGGTAGCGATTACTTCCTCCTTATAGGCCTTTGCGAGTGATTTAATTTTTTCCTTCAACATTATCTTTCTCAGGTGTAACGACAATTCCTTCTCTTTGAAAACGATCTTGTATAATTCGGGCAGTTGGAAACTGAGGTTTGATTAAAGCAAAGTTTTTCTGGGATTCGATTTTGAAATTGTATTTCCCAACTTTGACTAAGTAGCGAGGTTGTTGGTACTGCATTTCTACCGTCATATCTGGAAAATAAACTCTCATTTCTTCCTGGGTTTTGAAAGCCTTGTCGCGATCAACTCCTGAATACACCAAAATTGTATATCCAGAATAGTAAGGCTCAGTGCTGTTTTTTTCAATCAGTCTACCGCTTACTTGTTGCAGGTCTTTATCAATTGCCTGATTTGATTGGGGAGAAATAGCAGAGGAAGAAGGTTGTGTCGCTTGAGTTTTGTAATCGGGATATTGTGGCAAAGAACTTACTCGAATATCTTCTTGATAGTTCGAATAGTTATTCTTACCCTCTGTAGTTGATTGATTGGTTTTGCAACCAACCAAA
>JAHEBE010000251.1 GCA_024642365.1 Algoriphagus sp. | reverse complement strand
AGAATTTTGATTTTATCATCACCGCCTTCTTTCCGAATTTCATTAGGATAATCAGTAGTTTCAATCACAAAAAGTCTTCCTCGCTCATCCCAGGTCATTGCAATCGGATTGATAATCATCGGTTCAGAAGCAAATAGCTCCAACTCGAAACCAACTGGCACTTGAACCAATTTCATGCTTTCTTCTGGAGAAAGTGGCAATTGGAAACGTGGAGCTGGATCTCGTTTCTCATAATTTGGAATCTCCGCATCCTGAAATTCCGGAGTCGGGATTTGATAGGCTGTCAATTGAGCATTTACCCGATCACCAACTGCCCAAAGGATACCGTTAGCAAGTAAAGCTTGAAACTCAGGTTTCTCCCAAGTTTTTTCATTATGACCTAAAGCAGTATAGAAAACTCGGCCTTTCCCTTCATTTCTCACCCAAGTATAAGGTTCGCTACCTTTATCGTCCACGCGCTCCATCAATACCTCCATATCCGGATTGACTTTGGTATGCACGTAGGTTTCATCCCAACTCTCGAATTCAGTTAATCCTTTCATAGCAGGATGTTCAGGCTTTATAATTTTGGCAGAGAAAACTTCTGTTCCATGGGTGCTGAACTGCCCGCCTACTGCCGAGATATACCAATCTGAGTTTTGAAAACAAAATGAAGCGCTGTGAACTGGAATCAATGCTTTTCCACTTTGCACATAATCCTTCAAGGCCTTTTCTTGAGATGAGCTGATGGAATCATGATTGGCATAAATCATTAAACCATCGTAATTATTCAAAGTTTCCTCATTTAAATCAGCAGGATTACTTGTATAAGTTAGGTTGATACCTTTTTGAAAAAGGGGAGTAGCCAAATACATCATCAATTTTTCTGAATTGTGATGCTCGCTTTCATGACCCAAAACCAAGATTTCTACTCGCCTGGGATCAGTATCAGATAGAAATGACTTTTTTTGATTGCAACTCCCGGTTATTAGCAGTAATGCAATTAAGAATAGGGTATAAAATTGTTGAAAATGGGTGGTTTTCATAAGATTGGGTTTATGGAAATTTCAAAAGCTATATTCTCAAATTAAATCCAATAAATCCAACTGTTTACGATTGAATACTGACTGTATTTTGACATTAAAGCATAACTTGAGGAATATTATTGCAATAAAGTTTGAAAAATCCTGTCCAAAAATCTAGAATACCTGCTGGGAAAGCATTTATTATCAAGGAATTGATTGCACCATTTTTTGATGTGAATTGGCATTTTCACTCTGAATATCAATTGTTTGTGGTATTGGAAGGAGAGGGGACTCGATTTATCGGGGATGATATCCAAAGCTTTCAAGCTGGTGATATGGTACTTACAGGACCAAATTTACCCCATCTTTGGCGTAGTGACAGGAGTTACTTTCAACCTGAAAATGGTCTCGAGACCCATGGAATTGTAATTTATTTTCCGGATCACTTTTTAAAAAACTCAGTTTTTGAATTGGAAGAATTTGAATCCATTTCTCAACTGTTAAAAGAATCAGCCGCCGGAATAGTGATTTCAGGCAAAACTCAAGAAAAGGTGAAATCACTAATGAAAGGCCTACTAAAAAAAGATGGAGTAAATAGCATTATTCAGCTACTTGAAATCCTGGAAATCCTTGCCCAAAGTTCAGATTGTAAATTAATCACTGATGCCGATTATGTGAATCTTCACAAAGAGTCGGAAAAAGATCGGATGGGTTTAGTTTATGAGTTGGTAATGAAAAATTATACCAACAAGATCACCCTGACCGAGGCCGCGACCCTTTGTAATTTATCTGAAAGCGCTTTTAGCAGGTATTTTAAAAGTCGTGCGAACCAGTCTTTTTCTAGTTTTTTAAGCCAAGTAAGAATCCACCAGGCTTGCAAACTTCTTCAAGCAGGATCTTTGAATATCAGTCAAATTTGCTTTGAGTGTGGGTTTTTTACGTTATCAAATTTCAATAAACAATTTAGAGAGCGCATGAATCAAAGCCCATTAGAGTACCGAAGGGAATATTTGAATGCATTTCAAATGCAAACTGAACTGTTATAATATTGATCCCGAGAAACTTATACTGACAGGCACGATATGCGAACCAAGGTGTACTTGGTGTCGCTCCACTTTTGTAAGCCGATTCTTATTGACGATAAATGAGCGGTGAGTTTTTGTGAAGAAGGAGGGAAGCAGTTTTTCTAATTCTCCAAAAGTCAATCTGGAAATCAACTTTTCTTTTTCTAATTGGAAGGTCACATAGTTTCCGGCTGCTTCGCAAAAGAGCAATTCCTCAAAATTTACCCGTATTTGGCCTTCTGAGGTTTTAATGAATAAATGACCGGATTCATCCGAAGGCTGAAGTGCTTTCCATTCTTGGGCCTTTTGGCAAGCTTTTAAAAAGCGACTTAAAGGAAATGGTTTTAACAAATAATCCAGCGCATCCAACTCAAAGCCTTTCACCGCAAAATCAGAATAGGCGGTAGTAAATACGACGAGTGTTCCTTTCGGGAGCATGGCTGCCAAATCAATTCCAGAAATATCAGGCATGTTGATATCCAAAAAAACTAAGTCAGCGGGAGTATTTTTTTGAAATTCCAATCCTTGGATTCCATCTGAAAAAGTAGCCTGAAGTTCCAGAAAGGGTATTTTGGAAGCATGCGCTTTGATCACTTCCAAAGCCATATTTTCATCGTCTATCGCGATTG
This sequence comes from Algoriphagus sp., assembly GCA_024642365.1. Classification (GTDB taxonomy): domain Bacteria; phylum Bacteroidota; class Bacteroidia; order Cytophagales; family Cyclobacteriaceae; genus Algoriphagus. Next base: position 1,912 of record JAHEBE010000251.1, on the reverse strand, counting down.
CTGTCAGCATATTACCTCAATTGTAAGGAAAAATGTACAAAATGCTCCAAGTCATTTGCAACAATTGTAAGCGAATGAGCTGAAGGATAGAGTAATTCCAGTCGTTTTTTTACATTCTCCAACCCGATTCCAGATTCATCTTTCGGATCTTCCGTTGCTTTTTTAGGATGAATGCTATTCACTACATCTAAATGGATGGAGCCTTTCATGCAGCGAAGGTTGATTTTGATCCAAGATTTGTTTTTGGTACTGATTCCGTGCTTGAAAGCATTTTCAATAAATGGAATCAACATCATGGGAGCAATATCTCCCTCGCAAAAATCTTCCTGAATTTGGATGGAAAGTTCCAAATTGGGCTCTTTTCCAAAACGTAAAAGTTGGATATCCAGGTAGTTTTGAAGGTATTCAATCTCACGTTTGATGGAGATTTTATCTTGGAGATTTTCATGAAGCATAAAGCGCATCATATCTCCCAGTTTCTGAATTCCATCAGATGTTTTCTCGGCATTTTCGGTCAATGCGCTTCCGTAAAGTGTATTTAAGGCATTAAAAAGGAAATGAGGATTGATCTGAGATTTGAGGAAACTGAGATTTGCGGAACCTTGAGTAACCTCATGTGAAAGGCTGCTCAACTGCCCCAAATAATCTGCATATTTTTTGAAAATCAAGCGGGAAATTGGGAACAATACGAATAACATGAAGGCAGTAATGGCTACTCCGACTAATATTATTTCTTCGGAATTCTGATCAACTCCAATTGCAAAAAAGGGAAAGAAACCCCCAACAATCAGTAGCACTAAGAACCATCTAGCAGCCTTTTTCTTACCTACTTCATAATTGGAAAAAATTAGCTTGTAATAGTAAAAAACGACGACTAAAGTGAGCGGTAAAAAAAGCGAGAAAACAATAATGACAATTTCATTGGTAATAACTGGGTGGGCCTGAAACAAAAAGACTGTGACAAAAATGAAAATCAAACACAAGCGAAGTCCATTGTAAAACTGGTAATCACGCAATTTTGGAGGCATCAAGCCATTTCTTACCAGAAGCACTGCAATCGAATAGGCTCCATAAAGAGCCAAAGTATTGAAGTAGAATTTTAAAAATTCATTAACAGAATGAAAAGGGCTAGAGGCAAGTAAAGTGGTGAAAACTCCGGTACAAGTCGCTATCAAAAGCCCAAAACCAATCAAGGAGTAAACATTTTTCCGTTTTAGATAAGACGGAATTAACAGCATATGTATCAAGTAGAACCCCACATAAAGGATTATTGGGATCATTACTTTTGCAAAGTGTTCATTCCAAAAATGATTGTCATTACCGGAGAATCCTATTGTATTTATGATAACAATCACTAGAAAAATGAAGGTAATGGTCCACCATTCGATTTGTCTGAAAGCTAAAGGGCTACTTTTCATTGTGCTGAATTTTGATTGTGAGCGGTTATGTTTTGCTCAATTTTGATGGTTTTTCCAGAAGGCTCGTCGCTCTTTAAATAGGAGATCATTAAGATGAGATTATAAATCATCCCCAAGATAATTAGTAAATAAAAGCGGTTTCGAGTTTCCATTGACCTAAAATTGATACTCAAGATTAGACCAAGTTGAAAAGTCAAACAAAAAATTGTGACGAATTACCGGGAATCAGGGATGGAAATCTTATATCCTAAATCAAAATGGATTTTTTAGTAAATCAATTCCCCACATCCAAGGAAGTATAAAATAAACCATTAATGTCACCAAGATGATGGATATAACGTTGATCCAAAAACCTGCCTTTACCATGTCTTTCATTTCTAAATAACCCGAACCAAAAACGACCGCATTAGGAGGAGTCGCCACCGGAAGCATAAAAGCACAACTTGCCGCTAACGTGGCGCCAACCATCAGTCCAAAAGGATGAAGGTCTAATT
>JAHEBE010000026.1 GCA_024642365.1 Algoriphagus sp. | reverse complement strand
CCTTTGAAGGAAAAATTATCCCAAGTCCTGATCGAGTTCCACGAAAAGAAGCTCCCGAAAAAATCTGGAAAAAACTTTCTCTTGGTACCATTCATTTAGAAAAAGGAGTAGAATCCATTCGTATTAAAGCAAAAAATATTGGCCCCGAAGGCCTCGGTGAAATTTTTAGTATCCGACTCATCCCCTCAAAATAGTATCCTTTAAATGGAAAAAAACAATTTTAAAAACCTGACCCTAGATCCTGAAAACTGGGATGAAATCCGTGAAATCGGGCATCAAATGATAGATGACTTAGTCGATTACTGGAAAGGGATTCGTGAAGAACCAGTTTGGAAACCCATTCCATCTGAAATCAAATCGACCTTTGAAACGCCGATACCCAACCAAGGTAAATCTCCAAAATCAGTCTACCAGGAATTTAAAGAAACAATTTTTGCCTACAATAAGGGAAATGTGCATCCGCGATTTTTTGCATGGATTCAAGGCACGGGAAATCCTATGGGAGTCTGGGGTGATCTGCTTGCCTCTGGGATGAATCCAAATGTAACTATTGGGGAGCATGCTCCACTTTATGTCGATAAGCAAGTAGTCAACTGGTGCAAATCATTAGTTGGATTTCCGGAGGAGTCTTCTGGGATTTTGGTAAGTGGTGGAAGTATGGCCAATATCACTGCACTTACTGTTGCCCGCAACTCATATAAAACAGCAAATATTAGAAAAAACGGGCTGCAAAAAACCGAGGAGAGGCTTTTGATTTATTGCTCTCAAGAAACGCATAGCTGTATCGAAAAGGCCGCAGAAATCATTGGCCTTGGAACAGATTCAGTCCGGAAAATTGAAGTGAATGAACGATTTGAGATGATTCCTGAAAAGCTGGAGTCCCAGATTCAAGCCGACTTGGCTGCAGGTTATAGTCCGCTTTGCATTGTAGGTACATCCGGAACAGTCAATACCGGTTCGATCGATCCATTGGATGAATTGCTCAAATTGAGTCGGAAATATGGAATTTGGTTTCATGTTGATGGCGCCTATGGGGCACTTTGCAAGCTTGATCCTTCCTATGCTGGTCGATTAAAAGCTATTGAGGAGGCGGACAGTTTGGCCTTTGACCTTCATAAATGGCTCTATGTACCCTATGAAATTGGTTGTACTCTTATTCGTGATAAAAATAAGCACCGGGCCTCCTTTGCCATCACCCCTAATTACCTTCTTCCAGAAAATCGAGGTCTTGCTGGAGGATTGGATTCCCTGAATAATTATGGCTTTGAACTCTCGAGAGGATTCAAAGCCCTAAAAGTTTGGATGTCGCTCAAAGAGCAGGGGATGGAAAAATATAAGTTGATGATCGCTCAAAACAATCGTCAGGCTGAATACTTGGGAAAGCTTGTTGAATCCAAGGCACAATTAGAACTGACTGCTCCAGTGTGCATGAGCATTACTTGCTTCCGAATGGTTGTGCCTAATTTTACAGAAGACCAACATCGGGAATTAAATCGAGAAATTTTGCTCCGCCTTCAAGAGGAGGGCATCGCCTCCCCGAGCTCTACTATTTTAAATGGAAAATTTACGCTTCGAATCGCTAATGTGAATCAACGGACACGATTTGAAGACATGGAGTTATTGGTAGAGGAGGTATTGAGAATCGGAAATTCCATCCTTTCTGCTAGCACCGAATCAGAATAATTCCTTGTCTTTTGGCTTATTCCAATTTGCGGCTGCATCAATTCAACAAAAATTCACCAAAGTTTGAATCTTAACTAGTTAAAATTCAGGTAGAAATTTTTATTTTGAAAGGATTAACCAATCTAACCTTTATCAAAATGAAAAAACTTGTAGCAGAATTTATTGGAACCTTCTGGTTGGTACTAGGAGGTTGTGGCAGTGCAGTATTAGCTGCCGGGTATCCAGAGTTGGGAATTGGATTTGTTGGAGTCTCTTTGGCATTTGGCCTTACAGTTTTGACCATGGCTTATGCAATTGGTCATATTTCAGGTTGTCATCTCAACCCTGCAGTGACGGTAGGCCTATGGATGGGAGGCAGATTTGAAAGCAAGGATGTTGTAGGCTACATTATAGCCCAAGTTTTGGGTGGCTTGGCTGGTGCTGCCATTCTATACCTGATCGTAACTGGAAAAGCAGGTGCTGAAATCGGGGGCTTCGCTTCCAATGGCTATGGAGAAGCCTCGCCAGATGGCTATAATCTCACTGCCGCTTTGGTGACTGAAGTAGTGATGACATTTATGTTTTTGATGATCATCCTTGGATCTACTTACCCAGAAGCTCCTGCTGGTTTTGCCGGAATAGCAATTGGTCTAGGATTAGTACTCATCCATTTAATCAGTATTCCAGTAACAAATACTTCTGTGAATCCTGCCAGAAGTACTTCTCAAGCTATTTTTGCTGGAGGAATTTATCTACAACAGCTCTGGTTATTCTGGCTAGCACCAATAATTGGCGCAGCTCTTGCAGGGATAATTCACAAAAATTTCTTATCCAAATCGGACACGAAGTCTTAAATTTGGCCAATCAAAAATTATTTTATGAAACATTTAAAAATTCTTTCAATTGTTGTTCTACTCTTTGCAGCGGGTACTTTGGAGCTTCATGCTCAAGAAGTCGGAATCCGATTTGGTAACGTAAATGGCAATAATGTTGCCGTTGATGGGGTGTTTGCCCTAGGCGAATTCAGTAGAATTCATGCCGATGTGAGTTTTGGTAATGGCGGAGTGGGAATTGATGCACTCTGGAATCCCATTTATCGGCCTATCGGCAATTCTGAATTCAATTACTACATGGGATTTGGTCCTTCTCTTTTCTTAGGCGACCCATTTCGATTGGGTGTAGCTGGAGAAATTGGTGCTGAATACGCCTTTGCAGACGTACCTATCGTAATCGGTCTAGACTGGAGACCTTATTTTATTTTAGTCGAAAACACCAACTTTGATGCAGGTGGGTTTGGCTTGAACATCCGTTGGAGATTTAATTAATCCCACAAAACCAAAAGAGCAGGATAAAACCTGCTCTTTTTTTATTTCATGGAACTCATACTTGAAGCGGACTTTTATTTAGAGCGATTTAGTGGAAAGGGAGGTTGGACTTTTATTCGACTACCTCAAGAAAATTTCCAGGGAAAGAAATCCTTTGGGATGCTCAAAGTTTCAGGTAAAATAGATTCTTACACGTTTGAAGGGAAACATCTCATGCCTATTGGCGATGGCTCACTTTTCATCCCCGTAGCCAAAGCCATTCGCAACGAAATCAAAAAAGAGGAGGGAGATCGAGTCCACTTAAAACTATATCGAGACGAAATCCCAACTAAAGCTCCTCAAGAATTGATAGACTGCTTGCAAGATGACCCCGGTAAATTGCAGCTGTTTGAAAAACTTCCTAAATCGGAGCAAGAGAAATGGATTGAATACATCTATGGAACCAGCTCCCTCGATGCACAAACGGAACGTATTCTTAAATTATTGGAGCAACTACAGCGAAATTAAAACTCGACAATAATCCCTACAGTCGGCAATAAAGTACCTGCAGTGTTTTCCAAAAACCGAAGTTGATAGCGACTTGGATCTGTTGGATCAACCAAAATATCCCCATTTCCATCGCGCACCGGAACAAGAAGTGGGGGCTGCTGCGCCTTGAAATTGTACGCATTCTGAATATCCACGTACCAGTTGAAATTCCAGTTTTTGAAGAAATATTTCTTATCAATTCTTAAATCTAACTGATGAAATGCTGGTAGTCTCACAGCATTGATCTGGTTGAAATCCAAAACCGCTTGCCCTCGGAGGTCCCAATTACTAATCAAAGAGGACTCTTCTACATCATAAGGTGTATATGGCGTGCCTCCAAGAAATCTCCATCGTCCGCCGATCTCCCAATTGTTTCCAAACCGCTTCCCAGCAGTCAAACTCACAATAAATTTATTATCCCAAGAGGATGGTATAAAGCCCTCTGTATTAGGATTGGTGAATACGCTACGCACCAAAGTCAGTGCTGCGATTCCATAAAAATTATTGAATAAGCGCTGCTGTGCCAAAAACTCAATTCCATATGCTTTCCCTTCTGCGTTTGAAACTACCGGTTCATTGCCTATAACTCCAAAATCCGCCCCCAAATTTGCCAGAGCGATTCCATTCCGGACTGAGGAAGGATAATTACTGTATCTTTTATAAAAAGCCTCTGCTGTGAATCGGCGATTTTTTTCAGGAACCAAAAATTCAATTCCTCCAATCACTTGAGAATTTCTTATAAATCGAACATCATTCTCGCGATTGACTAAGACCCCTTCATTATTTTGATATCCCAAAACAGTATAGGCTGGCTTTTGGTAATAAATCCCAGCATTGGCAGTTGCGTAGAGATTCTGTTTCAGTTGGTAGGAAAATGAAACTCTTGGGCTGATTTGATTGAGCGGATTAGTAGCAGTCGAGGCAAAGTCCGCACCATCCATCCGAACTCCACCGCTGATTAATAAACGCTCTTGGTAGAAATTTTTAGAACCAGAGATAAAAGCCCCATACTGATTGAAATTTGATTTGGATTCCACATCAATGACTTGACCTGTAGAGGCCAAAGTAGCCCGGTCAAAGTTGTTTATGAAGTACCGGGAGTACTGATAATTGACCCCGTATTTGATGGTATATCCTTTACCGAATATGCTGTTTTCAGCTCTAAACTTATTTTCAGATTCCTGAGAGATGTATCTGAATAACAAATTCGCCTCATTACTCTCATCGTTTCCAGCATATTTATAGGATTCATTGTTGAGCATATTTCTGCTCATGACAAAGGTCCAAAACCCATTTTCTCGGAAGCGCTTTAACTTCAAACCCGTGGTATAATTCCATTGATTCTGCACAGGAAGTACATCAAGCAAGTACAATCGATCCGCACGCTCATCTTCTGTCTCATCTTCCGGCACATCCTGGTTCAGTACGAAGTTGTCAATCGCCCCGACCCCGATAAAAGTCAACTCGGTTTTATCATTAAGTTTGGTTGTGGTTTTTACTTGAAAATCATTAAATGTGGGTAAAAAAGGCAAACCAATCAATCTGAAAAGCCCTTGCAAATAAGATCTTCGCGCAGAAACCAAGTAGGTGGTTTTTTCGCCAATTGGACCTTCGTTCGATAACGTCAACTCTGAGGCACCAAGGGTTAATTGAGTTGCCATCTTATCGCGGCGACCTTCTTTTAGAGAAAATTCAAAAAATGAACTCATCGCATCCATCCGGTTAGACGGAAATCCTCCCGCAATTAAATCCACATTTTTGATCAGATTGACATTCAATATCCCAACTGGACCTCCCGAAGAACCTTGAGTAGCAAAGTGGTTAATCACTGGAACCTCTATCTCATCGACAAAAAATTTATTCTCGTTTGGAGCTCCTCCACGAATGATGATGTCATTTCTGAAGCTAGCTGTACTAGCTACTCCAGGTAAGGATTGGATCACACGTGAAATATCACGGTTACCACCGGGATAGCGTTCGATTTCATTTGAATTCAATTTTCGGACGGAAAGCGGAGTCTCCTCAGATCTCGAGAATTCAGAGTTCACCACTACCTCATTTAATTCTGCAGCATCCTCCAGCAATTCAAAATCCAGCTGAACAGCCTTTGAAATTGTCACCTGAATCTCATAAGCCGTTTTGGTTTTGTAGCCTACAAAACTGGCACGCACATTATACAAGCCTGGAGGGATGTTGGTGATTTCATAAAATCCATTTTCATCAGAAATGGCACCCAATTCTGTCTCCATGAGAAGCACATTAGCAAAAGGTACCGCTTCATTATTGACCGGATTGAAAATTTTCCCACGGATTACCCCTTGTGAAAAAGCAGGTAGGGAACAAATAAAAACAAATACTATAGAAAAGGTAAATTTCATTGTTTGGCAGTAATACTTTAAAAATCAATTCAGCCTTAAAAAGTTTTGAGCTTTACGTGTTTTTGACAAAAATCATCAGAATTAAGCTGTTCGTCTTTCTTTTTCTCTCCATAATCTCCACCAAGGCGTGCCCGGTGAATCATGGTGCTCATAATGATATCCAAAAAAATAACAGGAGATAAAGGCCCAAAGATGATTTTTTGACTGGCTGGAAGAATGGTGAACATTATCGCTTTCCCCCCTATGCGGAAGGTAAGTGCCAAAGTAAAATAATTGAAAAGTCGATAAGACTGCTGGAAGCATCCAAAAGACGATTAGGTTTTCCGTTGGCAAAATCAGCTTTAACAGATTAAAGGTTATCGCCATTAATCCGATCTGCAAAAGCGTTACGTATTGTCTAACAAAGCTGAAATACCAAAGAAAAAAGTTGTCGGAGTGGTGGTAATCAGGATCTTTATCAGTAGCGACAAATCGGTGATGCTCATGATGCTTTGGAAAAAGCTTCCAATAGAAATTAAAAGAAAAGAGGAGTGCTGAGAACCAACCCATGGCGTGGTTGAGTTTTTTGTTTTCAGAGACTAATCCATGCATTGCGTCATGCGCAGTAATGAAAAGCCCGGTATACAAATGGGTCTGAATCAAAATTCCAACATAAACCAAAGGATTTGTCCATGAAATCTCCATCAGCAATAGCAAAACCAATGAAGCTGCCCATAGCAAAATGATCGATAATCCGATAAGGAATCCTTTTGGGTCAATGAATGAGGTTGATTTGGCCGGGTTCATGCGGACAAGTTCGGAAGGTTTTCTTAAAAAGTAAGGATTTTGCCTTTTACTTGTTCCATCAACCACATAGGAGTGGAGGTCGCTCCGCAAATTCCTACCTTATCATTTTGATCAAACCAATCTGCTTCGATTTGCTCTGCATTAGACACGAAAAATGTGTTTTCGTTCTTTTCCTTGCAAACATTATAGAGCACTTTTCCATTGGATGACTTGGTGCCACTGACGAAAATGATTTTGTCAAATTTATCCGCAAAAGCTCTGAGTTCTTTGTCTCTGTTGGACACTTGTCGGCAGATGGTGTCATTGGTATTGACCGTGATCCCATTCTGGCGGAGAATCTCATTGATCTCGTAAAATTTATCTGTGCTTTTGGTTGTTTGGCTATATAGCGTGATGCTTTTAGGAAGACTTGGAATGTCTAATTCCGAAATATCCTGAAAGACGATCGCCTTATTACTTGTCTGGCCTAAAAGCCCAATAACTTCGGCGTGCCCGTGCTTACCGTAGATGTAAATGGTCTCCTCTTTATCAAACGAATTTTTAATCCGGTTTTGAAGCTTTAAAACGACTGGACAACTTGCATCAATCAGCGTAAGGTTGTTCTTAATCGAAAGTTCGTATGTGGAAGGTGGTTCGCCATGTGCCCTAATGAGCACCTTTTCATTGGTCAACGTGTTTAATTCTGCGTGATCAATAATTCGTAATCCCTTTCGGGTTAGGCGGCTGACCTCTTCATCATTGTGGACGATGTCTCCCAAACAATAAAGGTATCCCTGCTCATCGAGAATTTCTTCTGCCATTTCTATGGCATAAACTACCCCGAAGCAAAAGCCTGAATGATCGTCTATTTGAACTTGGAGGTTTTTCATAGCCTATAAACTTTTGAAAGAAGGAATTGTTTTACGGCTTCGGATATACTCGAATATACTCACTGTCAGCAATAAAAGTGAAAGATTGTACACGGTATCTTCGATAGGTACAGTCCAGATTCGGATCCCGAGATTCTCTGCATTGTTGTAACTAACTACTGGTTCTGGAGTCAATCCCCCAGTCAAAATACCATTGCAAAGGAAGAATGGGATCAATACCACGAGGTAAGCAAACAAGAATCGTCCAAGGAATTTATCTCCAAAAATTAGAAAATGACCCAAAAGAACGGCTGCTCCAAAGAATGCATTCACCGAAGTGTACCACTTATCCAAATGCATAAATCCCAAGCCAATAAGAAAAGGGACCAATACATAAACCATGATTTTACCAACTGGCTTAAAAACATCTTTTGGGAAAAAGTAAATTAATACTTCATAGATAAACATGCAGGCATAAGGTACAGTAATGAAAAATAACCACTCCTCAAGCGGAAGATCAAAGAAGTAAATTCCTAAAATATATCGTGGATTAAACTCCCATACGCCAAGCAAAGTGAAATAATGATCCCAGACTAAAAAAATTAATCCGGTAACAGCAATTGCAGGAAAAAGAGCATACCAAAAGGAGGAAAATTTAATTTTTGATTCAAAGGATCGAACCAGCGGAAAAGATATGGCAAAGAGATTTAGTCCTAGGTAGAGGAATTTTTCCATGACTAACTGATTCCAAGTTTGGTCCCAAAATAAGTCCCAATCAATAGCGAGATTTTCTTTGAATTTGGAATTCGAATCCGCTCCTGGGAAATGGTCTCTGGAGAAAGGCTTTTAATTTTATCAAAAAGCTTCTGATAATATAAATAAGCAACCTTTACTCCAAGTTTAGCTCCATCTGGCAAAGCTTCTATTCCTACTAAGGAATCATCAAAATCCCTTTGAATATCCTCCTCAATAGCTTGCTTCGCCGATTTATCAAATGCAGTGAAATCTACTCCCGGAAAATAAACACGGCCTCTTTCCTCGTAATCACTTTTAATATCTCTAAGAAAATTCACCTTCTGAAATGCGGCTCCTAATTTACATGCAGGAGCTTTGAGTCGGTCATAAGTCTGCGTGTCTCCCTCCACAAAAATCTTCAGGCACATCAATCCTACTACTTCGGCAGATCCATAGATGTATTCTTGATATTTGCTGTCATTGTAGAGTTGGTAATCCAAATCCATCTCCATGCTGTGGAGAAATGCCTCAATTAAATCAAGATCGATTTTGTACTGATTTACGATAAGTTGAAAGGCATGCAGGACCGGATTGAGCGAAAGCTTCGTTTCAATCGCTTCATAGGTGTCTTTCTTAAATCGTGCTAATAATCCCGCCTTATCCTGATCGTGAAAAGTATCCACAATCTCATCGGCATAGCGAACGAAACCATAGATCGCATAAATTGGAAGGTGGAACTTTTTGTCCAAGGTCTTTATCCCCAACGTGAAGCTTGTACTGTACCGCTGGGTAATCAGGCGACTACATTCAAGTGTGGTTTGGTCAAAAAGCTCAATTGCGTTCATATAACTAATATACCTTTTTAATCACGAATTGTTTTCCTTCATCACTTCTTTGGCTACAACATAGCCAGATATCAAAGATGGCGGTACTCCAGGACCTGGTACGGTAAGCTGGCCTGTGTAATATAAATTGCTAACCTTTTTATTTTTCAAGGAAGGTTTTAAAATCGCCGTTTGGGTTAACGTATTCGCCAAACCATAAGCATTCCCTTTAAATGCATGATAGTCCGCCTTGAAATCACTGTGCGCATAAGAGCGTTTGAAAACCACATGAGATCGGATTTCCTGTCCTGTGATTCGCTCTAATCGATCCATGATCAACTCGTAATATCGCTCTCGAGTCTCCTCACGATCATCCAGATCAGGTGCCAAAGGAATCAAAAGAAATAGATTTTCCATTCCCTCTGGCGCCACCGTTGGATCAGTTATAGAAGGGACTGAAGCATAGAAAAGCGGTTTTTCTGGCCACCTTGGATTTTTATAGATCGCATCTGCGTGCGGTCCAAGTGGCTCATCAAAAAACAAATTATGGTGACGCAGATTCTTCAAACGCTTATTTACTCCAAGGTAAAAGAGTAAGCTCGATGGTGCCATCACACGCTTATCCCAATATTCCTCAGAATAATTACTGTATTTTGGATTGATCAAATGACGATCAACGTGGTGATAATCTGCACCTGCTACTACAATGTCTGCTTTGATCCGTTCTCCAGATTTTAGCCGGACTGCATGTGCTTTGCCATTTTGAATTTCTATTTCCTCTACTTCCGAATCATATTGGATTTTTACTCCTTTTTCTTCTGCCAACTTCACCATGCCTTTAATAATCTCATGCATTCCACCTTTTGGATACCAAGTCCCCAAAGCGATGTCTGCATAGTTCATCAAGCTGTAAAGTGCAGGAATATTTTCGGCAGTTTCTCCAAGGAAAAGAACCGGAAACTCCATCAATCGGATGATTTTATCGGATTTGAAAAACTTCCGGACGTGCTTTGACATAGACTGGAAAATATCCATTCGAACCATGTCCACAAGAAGTCCTGGGGAAGTAAACTCAAAAATCGAACGACTCGGTTTTTGGACCAAGTCATGAATTCCTACTTGATATTTGTATTTAGCCTGCTCTAAAAATTTGTCTAATTGATGTCCTGCTCCAGGTTCAATCCCGTCAAGCATGGCTTTAAATTCTTCCAGATCAGCAGGGATATCCAGTACGTCCTGATCTCCGTAAATGACAGCATAGGATGGATCCAGTCGCTGAAGCTCATAATAGTCAGCTACTTTTTTTCCAAATTGTTCAAAGTAATTATCGAAAACATCTGGCATCCAATACCAGCTGGGCCCCATATCAAAAACAAATCCCTGATGTTCGAACTGTCTAGCTCTACCACCAGGGGAAGTGTTTTTTTCAATAAGGGTGACTGAACAACTAGCTGCTGCAAGATGTGTGGCTGCCGATAGTCCGGCAAAGCCAGACCCGATAACCACTACATTTTTTTTACTCATTTAATCAATTGTTGTGCTTGTAGATCATGAGGTCTTCTTTTAAAACCTTACGAGCAATATGAATTCTATTTTTTACAGTTCCAATAGGAATCTGAAGCTTATCTGCAATTTCATGGTATTTGAAACCTCTGAAGTACATCATAAATGGTGTTCTATACACCTCATCCAGATTTTCAATTGCTTCATTGATGTCGTCCATTGCAAAATTTCCAAAAACACCATTCTCGATCAACGAGCCACTGGAATTGATGTAATGCAAATTGTCTGTAGTATCTACAAAAGTTCCTCTTCTTACCATTCGCTGATAGTTGGTAATAAAGGTATTCTTCATGATCGTATAAAGCCATGCTTTCAGATTTGTTCCTTCTGTAAACTTGTCTTTGTTAGTGAAGGCTTTGACCATCGTGTCTTGCAACAGATCGTTGGCATCATCCATGTCACGGGTCAACTTTAATGCAAATGGCTTAAGCGTACTAGATAACTGATTTAAGGAGTAGCTAAATTCTAGAGTCGTCATGGCTTTTGGTTTTTTGTTTAATCAAATGTAGTAATGATTAAACAATATCCAAATGCTTTGTGGAGTTTTTTTTCATTTTAATTAAACAAAAAATATAAATTCCCTTTCACAGGCTTCAAGCGGTCATTTATTGGTGATGGGTGGCAAATAAAAAAGCAATCCCTCAAGATTGCTTTTGTTTAATGAAACCGATTTTATCCTAAACTATTTCTCCATAGCCACGGCATCCAACTCTTCTAGAAAGTCTTTTATATCCTTGATAAAGTTGAGTTGCTTAACATTCAAAGGAAGATTAAAATCCTGTCCAATGACTTGGTATCCTGTCACCAACAATTCTGTGTTTGAAAAACGATTTGCAAGTTCGGTGAGGTAAGCCTCTGCAAACTCCGCCGCAGGTGAAGTCGTGATTACTGTCATTAGATAATCTGGCTGATGGATTTCAAAGACTTGGTTCAAATCCTCATTGGGCGTATTCTGGCCCAAATAGATTACTTTATGACCTTTATTTTTGATCAAAAATGAAGAAAACAATAAGGAGACTTCGTGCAGCTCACCTTCAGGTAAGAATAACAAAAACTTTTTCCCGGTGTGCGTATGCATTTGACCATCGATCGCTACAATCAATTTCTGACGGACAAGGTTAGAGATAAAATGTTCTTGGGCGGGGTTGATCGCACCTGTCTGCCATAGGACTCCTATTTTAGACATGAACGGAAAAATGACTTTCAGCATGGTATGCTCAAAACCAATCTTGATAATATTAGTAGAAAGAATTTTATCAAAACGCTCCTCGTCCATTTCGATCATACTGATCGTCAAAGAATGAATTTGATCATCGTAAGTAAGTGATCGCTCGGTCAGCCGCATGACTTCCTCTCGGATTTCCGGCATTTCCATCGAAGCAATTTTGCTTATCTTGAAACCGTTGTCATTTAACAAAGCAACATTCAGGATCAGCTTTAAATCGTGATCATCGTAAAAACGAATATTAGTATCCGTCCGCTTTGGACATAACAGATTATAACGTTGCTCCCAGATTCGAAGCGTATGCGCTTTGATTCCTGAAAGTTGTTCTAAGTCTTTTATTGAATAGGTGCTCACAGGTCTTTGTCTTTAAAATATTCTTTGGGTACAACAAATAAGCCAAATGAAACGGCGTCCTCTTTCTCGTTTGTGCGATGATGCGCTTGATGCGCTTTAAAGATTCCTTTCAGAAATGCGTTTTTCGGTTTTCGAAACCACTTCATCCTCCTGTGGATCAACACATCGTGAAGAAAGAAATACAGCATTCCATAGGTACTGATCCCTACACCCATCCAAAATCGGTAATCAAATTCTGCCACTCCTTTGAAAATCAAAACCACTGCAATGCTTCCAAAAAGCAAGGAAAACAAATCATTCCACTCGAAGAAAGTCTTAGAGGGCTGATGATGAGTTTTGTGAATGCTCCAAAGGACTCCGTGCATCAGGTATTTGTGGATTGCCCATCCAAATACCTCCATTGCGGCAAAACCCAGTGCAATAAATCCAATCGCTTTGATCATCAGATACACAACCCTTTAAAGGTCTATTTTGTTATCACCTTATTTTAATATGTTTTTCACGCAAAGATTCTGGAAGTCAAAGCGCTAAAGTCAGATTTAAAATTGCGAAAAACAGGATCATACAAAGTAGCAACAGGTGCGCCAATGAATTTCCTTTACTAAAGTTAGCTTTTCGGAATATTATCTGAATCAAAAATGCCACCAAAAACCATCCGAGGTAATTTGTCCAAGGAATCAACTCAAACTTCCAATACCACATATCCAAACTCACAGCTACTGGCTCCATAATGTAATCAATCGCGGTCATAGCCACTGCCCCAAGAAAAGCGGCATACCAATCCTTTTCAACTTTCTGAAAAAGAGTCCCTGTGAGGTAAACCAAAATAAACCAATTGACTCCTATTATTATTGGCACTTCCCAAAGCTTAGGTCCCAATGTCGGTCCATAGACATAGTCCCCAAATAAATAACCCGTATGAATTCCGATCAGCTCCGAACCAAAACCAATCCAAAAAGCCGCAGCAGCGAAAATCGGAAAAGAATCAGACCAACCTCGATGAAAAGCCAAGATCAAAAACATACTGATCAAGAGCTGAACAGGCGTTAATTCTAAAAAAAGATCCCGGTAGTCAGGCAGACTTAATCCAATAATCCCCACCAAATGCAGCGCGATGACCACGATTTTGGCAATGAGAAGTTTTGTATTTCGCTCAGGTAGGACTTCGGATTGGACTTTATGCATAGAATTTTGGAGAATGCTCGGCTAGAAATTCAAGTAATCAATTAGGGATTCTTAACTTTGCCTTCGAGCAATTGTTGGTAAAAAAAGCAAATTCCGACCAAAACCCCAGCTATGATTCTATATAATATTACCTATACCGTAGCCACAGACGTGGAGGAGGATTTCGTCACTTGGATGAAAAACGACCATATTCCGGATGTCTTTGCCACGGGCCTGTTTACCGAGCATCGGTTTTACCGCTTGATGAATAGCACCAACGATGGCTTTACTAATTACAGCATTCAGTTTTTCGCAGAGAGTACATCGAAGCTCGTCGAGTATGAAAGCAGGTTTGCAAATGCCTTACGCTATGAAACACAAGCACGGTATGGGGAAAAGGCACTCGCTTTCCGAACACTGCTAGAAGCAGTTATTTAAGGCACTTGGAAACAAACCTTTTTGTTATTCAGAGATTTAGCAGTAGAGATCAAGGTGTTTTAGTTTGAATTTTAAACTCCCCAATTTCTTACCCCAATCTCGGCAGACTCAATTTGTACTTTACGGAAATCAAGCGGATGCTAATCACCAGTGACATGGAAATCAGCAAATTATACTCTCTGGGAACTTGATAATGATGGAGCACCAAGTATAGAATTGCTCCAGCCAAACAAGCTGAAGCATAGACTTCTTTACGAAAGAGAACCGGTATTTCATTGGTCAAGGTATCCCGAATCACTCCTCCCATCACCGCAGAAAACATCCCCATAATTGCCGCGATTTCCGGTCTTACTCCCAAACTAAGGGCCTTCTCGACTCCCAGAACTGTAAAAAAACCTATGCCTAGGGTATCAAAGAGCAAAAATGTTTTTCGAAGACGGCTTAGAAAATTCGGGAAAACAAATGCAGT
This sequence comes from Algoriphagus sp., assembly GCA_024642365.1. Taxonomy (GTDB): domain Bacteria; phylum Bacteroidota; class Bacteroidia; order Cytophagales; family Cyclobacteriaceae; genus Algoriphagus. The sequence goes on along the minus strand of JAHEBE010000026.1, from coordinate 3,316 downwards.
TAACACTCCCGCCAAGATTGCATACAAAAACCAAATATCAGCGATCCAAACTAGGGGATAACTATCCAACAAAATATCCCGAAGCGTTCCCCCACCTATTGCAGTAATAAATCCCGTAAAGCCTGCACCGAACACATCCTGGTCCAATTCACGAATAGCAAGAGCCCCTGAAATCGCAAAAACAAATGTTCCGGTAAGTTCGAGTGCGTATTGAAGTTCCATGGCTTCGTTTAGGTTAGTAATTTAATCTACAATGACTTTTTGCATTAGGAATACCCCCATCTCTCGCTGCCCTAAAACCAAAACCGTCTTTGGCAACTCGAGAAAGGTCAAACCCATCTTTAGAAGCTGATCCAAGTGAGTTTGCTGCAAAACAAACCGCTCAGAACCATCAGGCAATAAATGCCTACCCGATTCCAGCTCTTTGCTTTCATTTAGAATTCCCCCTAGGCCAGTACACATCCGAAACCAAATTATTCCTCCCGGCTTTAAAACCCTCAACAGCTCTTCCATCATTTTCCAAAAATGAGCCTCTCCCTTAGCAAAATGCAAAACAGCTGAGCAGATCACCGCATCAAATGCTTCCTGATGAAATGGAATTTCTTCTAACTGCCCCACTTGAAATCGATGGCTATCGTAACTGGGGTCTAAACTTTTCGCAGAATATCGAATGTATTGGATCGCTAATTCCTCCTGGTCAATTCCAAAAATCTGAAAGCCGGAATTCAAAAAATAAATAGCATTTCTTCCCTCACCACAGCCAGCATCCAGAATTTTCATTTCCTTCGAAAAACGATTCTTTAGAATTTGATCTAAGAGGTAGATGTCAATATTACCAAGCAATCGATTTAGGTCAGCTGGCTGCATTTTCGAGTTTATTTAATGCTTGAGTCATTTTAATTCTTCCAATTTCTACCAATTCTGCAGCTCGATAAAATTCCATCGTGCTAGCCTGTTTTTTACTGATTTCAATAAGCAAATCTGCAGGATGCTTTTCCAAAGTCAGGTATGAAACTCGATCATGCAGCAATTCCATCGAACGATTTAGCAAATCCAGCGATCCTAAGTTTTTGTTTTTGGAAGATTTTTCTTCTGTTTCGAAATAACTGGTCATCTTCTTTTGATACTCTTTCATCCAACCTGGCATTTTAATCAAGCTATTGCCATCATGGTCTTTTTTGGGCGGATTGACATAGCTTTCTCCAAGCGCATTCAAATTCACCGCGACGACAAGATTTTCATTCGCCATTTTCAATAGATCCATCGGCAAAGGGTTGAGTACACCTCCGTCTATGTATTCTTTGGAATCAATCACTGCTGGCTGTACCAAGGTTGGAATACTTGAGGAGGCTCGAATCGCAGCAAATAAACTCCCCGAATCAAAAATTCGCTCTTTCCCTTCCAAATAGTTCACCGCATTGCAATAAAAAGGAAGATTCAAGTCTTCAAATTGACATTCTCCAACGATCTTTTTGAGCTCCGAAAAAACCTTCTCCCCTTTTATAAATCCTTTGCCTGAAAATGAAAAATCCATGAGCCCAAACACATCCACTCTTCCCAAATCACAGATCCAATTTTTGAATTCAGGAAGATTGCCTTTGGCGTAGATTCCCCCCACCAGGGCTCCGACTGAACTGCCAGAGATCTCCGATATCTGATAGCCACGCTCCACAAGTACTTCGATCACACCGATATGCGCCATACCCCTAGCGCCACCACTTCCTAAAACAAGCGAAACAGATTTTTTTGATTTCATTTTACTTAGATTTTAATCCTAACTTTGGATGCAGGAAAATCACCACTAATTTAGCATTATGAGCGAATTTAAACCATTTCACTTAGCTTTCCCTATTCGAGATATCGAGGAGACAAGAGCATTTTACGGCGATTTGTTGGGTTGTGACATCGGAAGAAGTACCGACAAATGGATCGACTTCAACTTCTTTGGGCATCAACTTTCGGCCCACATCAAACCAGAGGAACTTGCCCTAGCCAAGACCAATGCCGTAGATGGAAAGAATGTCCCGGTAAGGCATTTTGGTGCAATATTACCTTGGGCGGAGTGGCATGATTTGGCAGATAAATTGACTGCTCATGGGATCGCGTTTGTCATTGAACCTTATATTCGATTCAAAGGTGAAGTCGGTGAACAAGCAACCATGTTTTTCCTTGATCCTTGCGGAAATGCACTCGAGTTCAAGTCTTTCCAAGACCCTTCTCAGATTTTTGCGAAGTAACACTTCCCGTTTTGGAAATCTTTAACCTGAACCAAAAAATCGATCGAATAATCGATTACCAAGGAAAAAGTTACCGCTATTTCAGCGGCACTTCTTACTTGGGAATGGGTTTGGTTCCTGAATTCCAAGATAAAGTCATTGCTGGGCTAAAGCGATACGGATTAAATCATGGCCAAAGTCGTGGAAATAACGTCCGACTCAGCATCTATGATGAGTTTGAACAGTTCTTTTCGGAATCGGCCGGGGCGGAATCTGCTTTGGTAATGAGTTCAGGCTATTTAGCAGGAACTGCCTCCTTACAACTTTTATCAGCTGATGCAGATCAAATCTGGGTTGCTCCTGATACACACCCTGCGATACTGCCAACACATCTAAAACCCAATCCCCATCAAAGTTTCGAACTTTGGAAAAGGGATTGTTTGAAACAAGCCAGCGAACTTCCTTCTCAAAAAATTCTAATTCTAGGCAATGCCGTTGATCCTTTGCATAGTCAGGTGCACGACTATACTTGGTTGAATCAAGTGGGTTCCAAACATGAATTGAGTCTTCTAGTAGACGATAGCCATGCTTTTGGAGTACTGGGAAATGATCTATTTGGGACCTATGCTCAACTAAAGGCGATCCCTGCAAATCTTGTCGTATCTGGCTCCATTGGTAAAGGACTTGGACTCCCGGCAGGGATCATTCTTTGCTCAAATGAAATCAAAGCCCAACTCATTCAACTCCCCATTTACGGAGGAGCATCACCTTGCCCGCCGGGTTATTTACAAGCTTTTTTGGACTGTCAGGGCATTTATAGGAACCAAAAAGAGAAGTTATCCACAAATATGGCCCACTTTTTCAAGCAAATTTCTTTAGTAAAAGAGATTAGTGGTCATCCAACATTTCCGGTTTTTACTTATCAACCAGATTCTTGGGTTGAGAAACTTGAGCAAAAAGGATTTATTACTTCTTCCTTTCCTTATCCTACTACCAAAGATCCACGATTGAATCGAATCGTGATTTCGGGATTTCACCTCAAAGAAGACCTGAATCTTTTATCTAGTCTGCTAATCAAATTGTCCAAAGCCAATTCATAA
>JAHEBE010000250.1 GCA_024642365.1 Algoriphagus sp. | reverse complement strand
GGGATTTTAGGAATTTCTCCATTGGCAAAACCGACTACTAAATACCGGCCTTTCCAGGCGATTCCTCGAAGCGCGGCTTCAGTATATTCTCCTCCCACCGGATCATAGATTACATCTACTCCTTTTCCTCCAGTCAATTCTTTTATTCTAGTTTTCAAATCTTCCGTGGAATAATTGATGGTCTCGACCGCTCCTTTTTCTCGGCAAAGTGCCAGTTTTTCCTCAGAGGATGCGGCTGCAATAACTTTTGCGCCCATCAAGTTTCCCAATTCCACTGCTGCTAATCCTACTCCACCTGCAGCCCCAAGAACTAAGAGCGTTTCGCCCTCCTGAAGATTTGCCCGGTCTTTTAAGGCATGAAATGAGGTCCCATAGGTATATAAAGTCGTAGCCGCGATAGCCGGAGAAAGGCCTGCCGGCATTAAGAAAACTCGTGAAAGGTCCACGGCTACTTCCTCTGCAAAACCTCCCCAACCACAAAGGGCCAATACCGATTGCCCTACCTTAAACTTGGTCACTCCTTCCCCAACTGCACTAATTTTTCCGGCCACTTCTCCCCCCGGAGAAAAAGGTAACTCGGGTTTAAACTGGTATTTATTTTGGATGATCAATGCATCAGGGAAATTTACCCCACATGCCTCCACTGCGATCAAAACTTGATCTGGCCCGGGTTTAGGATTGGAGACTTCTTTTAATTCTAGGTTTTCGGGTAAGCCAAATGCTTGACAAAGTATCGCCCTCATAGGATTTTCTCTAAATTGATTGGAATAAAAACTACCCTCAAACTAGGCATTTCCTGCCGAAAGGAATAATTTTGAGGCCTTTACTAAAATACAAAACCCATTTATGGCTGTCAACGATTTTATCCATTCCAATAAAGATCGATTTCTAAACGAGTTAATCGATTTACTACGTATTCCTTCTGTAAGCGCTGATCCAAAGTTCAAAGCAGATGTATTTGCCGCAGCTGAGTTTGTCAAAGATTCTCTAGTCAAAGCAGGAGCTGATACGGTAGAAATTTGCCAAACAGCAGGATACCCAATTGTGTATGGAGAAAAAATTATAGACCCCGCACTTCCTACCGTTTTGGTATATGGTCATTACGATGTGCAGCCAGCAGACCCCTATGAACTTTGGGATTCTCCTCCTTTCGAGCCAGTAATCAAAAATACAAAAATACATCCTGAAGGAGCAATTTTTGCGCGTGGTTCAGCTGACGATAAAGGTCAATTTTACATGCACGTGAAAGCATTTGAGGCAATGATGGCTTCAGGAGATTTACCATGCAACGTGAAGTTTATGATCGAAGGAGAAGAGGAAGTCGGCTCCGACAATCTGGACAAGTTCGTGATAGAAAATAAAGCCCGACTAAAAGCTGATGTCATCTTGATTTCAGATACCCATATGATTTCAATGAAGGATCCTTCTATCACAGTAGGACTTCGGGGCATGGCATATATGGAAGTGGAAGTGACCGGCGCAAATCGAGATCTGCACTCAGGCACATATGGTGGCGCTGTCGCTAATCCTATCAATATTTTGTGTGATATGATCGCTTCAATGAAGGATGAAAATAATCACATTACTATTCCAGGGTTTTACGATAAAGTACAATCTCTTTCTGATGCGCAGCGAGCACGTTTGAATGAGGCTCCTTTTGACCTGAATGAATACAAAGAAAAACTTGATATCAATGACGTAGAAGGAGAGAAGGGATATACTACCATTGAGCGAGTTGGGATTCGCCCTACGCTAGATGTCAATGGCATCTGGGGTGGTTACATTGGAGAAGGAGCCAAAACAGTATTGCCATCCAAAGCTTCTGCTAAAATATCTATGCGCCTCGTTCCTGATCAAGACTGGAGAGAAATCGCCACTATTTTTGAAAAACACTTCCGGTCTATCGCCCCAGATTCGGTCAAAGTAAAAGTAAAGGCACATCATGGCGGAGCTCCTGCAGTGGTTTCTGATTCTTCAATCGGATATCAAGCAGCTGAAGCGGCAATGGAAGAGACCTTTGGAAAGCGTCCAATACCTACTCGCGAGGGTGGTTCAATTCCAATCGTTGCTTTATTCCAAAAGGAACTCGGATCAGATCCTATTTTGTTTGGGTTTGGATTGGATACCGATGCGCTCCACTCCCCAAATGAACATTATGGGGTTAAGAATTATTTCATCGGTATTGAAACTATCGCAGCCTTCTTTAGACATTTTAGAAAGCTAAGTAAATAAGCAAATCGGCTGAATAGCTTCAGTCTTAAATCAAGCCAGATCAATTTGATTTCAATAGAAAACACAGTGTTTAACAGAAATAAACTTCCGCAGTTATCGAATGCTAAGTTTTGGATGCTCTTGCTTCCATTACTCACGCTGATTTCACTTTTTGCTGAAGCCCAATTGGTAAAGCCGCCAAAGTGGACGATAACTTTGGAGCCAAAGGAGCTTCAAGTTGGCGAACAAGCCAATTTGGTGATGGAAGCAGAAATTCCGATGGGCTGGTATGTTTATTCCAATGATTTTGCAAAAGATCTCGGGCCGATTTTGACTAGTTTCAAACTCGAAAAGTCAGACGCAATACGCACTAATGGCACTCTAAAAGCTATCAACCCAAAGAAAAAATATGATGAAGTCTGGGAAGGTGATGTCACCTTCTTTTTAGGCAAAGGAAGATTTGAACAGCCCTTACTTATCGAAGCGAGTTCTGGTGTTTTGTTGGGAACCCTCAGTTACCAGATGTGCTCTGACCTTACCGGGCAATGCGTGAATTACGAAGAGGATATTGAAATCAACTTTGCTGCGAGCCCTAGCACAAGTCCTGAAGTTAAAAGCTTCATTGATCAGCCAGACTCACTTTCGAATCAAGAAATTTCTGCCGCGGATTCTACTTATTCAAGTAATGAGATAGACGGATATGCCGGTGCTACTGCGATGGCGACTGAGTCAGAAAAGTTTACTAGCGAAGTGCAGGAAGAGTCACTTTGGGGATTTATGATTCTGGCTTTTTTAGCAGGATTGGCTGCTTTACTGACGCCTTGCGTTTTTCCAATGATTCCGATGACCGTCAGTTTTTTCACGGGTCGCGCTGAATCAAAGGCTAAAGGAATTCGAAATGCTTTTATATATGGCCTATCGATTATCGGAATTTACACCATCGCCGGCACCGCAGTAGCAGCGATCCAAGGTCCTGAGTTTGCCAATTGGTTAGCCACACATTGGCTGCCCAACCTGTTTTTCTTTGGCGTATTTATCTTTTTTGCCCTTGCTTTCCTAGGCATGTTTGAGATCACATTGCCTTCCAGTTTGGTCAATAAAGTCGACGCAAAAGCGGAAAAAGGCGGGCTGATTGGTGTTTTCTTTATGGCCTTTACCTTGGTATTGGTTTCTTTTTCCTGCACTGGACCGATCGTTGGATCTATTTTGATTTCTTCTGCCGGGGGAGAATTGATCAAGCCAGTCTTGGGAATGTTTTCATTCGCTTTGGCTTTTGCCATACCTTTTACACTCTTTGCTATTTTCCCTGAATGGATGAATCGCCTGCCAAAGTCTGGTGGTTGGTTGAATTCGGTAAAAGTTGTATTGGGTTTCTTGGAGCTCGCTTTGGCATTCAAGTTTCTATCAATCGCAGACTTAGTTTACCATTGGGGTATTTTGAACCGCGATGTGTTCTTGGTGATTTGGATTGTGATTTTCGCCGCTTTAGGCCTGTATTTATTAGGAAAAATAAGATTGCCACATGATTCTCCAATGGAGCACATCGGCGTTCCAAGACTGCTATTGGCATTAGTTACGTTCATGTTTGTAGTCTATATGATTCCTGGACTTTGGGGCGCGCCGCTGAAATCTCTAAGCGGCTATTTGCCACCAATGACTACTCAGCAGTTTTATCTTGGAGGAGAGTCTAGTAGCACTGAAACCCAAAAGATCTCTGTGAAGCATGATGAATTCCTTGAAATTCCATTTGGGATAGCTGGATACTTTGATTACCAAGAAGCACTAGCCGCTGCAAAAGCACAAGGAAAGCCGTTACTCATCGACTTTACTGGACATGGCTGCGTGAATTGCCGCAAAATGGAGGAAAATGTATGGTCTGATCCACAAGTTTTAAGTCGCCTTAAAAATGATTTCGTGATGGTTGCGCTTTATATTGACGAAAGGCTAGAGCTTCCAGAAAACGAATGGTTTACTTCTACCTACGATGGAAAAGTAAAAAGAACGCTTGGCAAGCAGAACGCGGATTTTCAGATTACCCGATTCAACAATAATGCGCAGCCCTATTACGTGATTCTTGATCATGAGGAAAAACTCCTAGCCAATCCAGTAGGATACGAAACCGATATTCAGAAATTTATAGCGTTTTTGGATGGGGCAAAAAAGGAGTTTGAAATGAAAAAGTAGGGGTTCCTTTTTGAGACTTTATCCCTCGATAATCCGATTTTTCACTGCCTTTTGAACGGCTTCAAGCTTCGAGTGCACTTTCAGTTTGCTGTAAATATTCTCGATATGTTTTCGAACCGTCTTGGGCGATATAAATAGATTTTCGCCGATCTGATTGTAATTAAGGCCTTTGGATGTCTGTTCCAAAATTTCTATTTCCCGAGTTGTAAGATTTATATCCTCCA
>JAHEBE010000249.1 GCA_024642365.1 Algoriphagus sp. | reverse complement strand
TGGAGAAATTGGTGGAGGTGAAAATTGATTTGAATGACGGGAAAGGATGGGAAGAATACTTGAAGAAAGCAGATCAAGATGGCAATAGAAGTGCAGGAACCTTTAAAGATCGGGGTGGGTATTTGTTCAGATTTTGATTTTTCATTTTAGGTAATTACCGGTAAAATGAGAGTGGGAAAAAGTTAACGATGGCAAGTTTTGCTGGTAGATTAATGCCACGCATCACAATTTTATATTTTCCAGTTATTAATTCTAAGATTTTTTCCATTTTAGAATTCAATCCACCAATCCTCTTACGATCATGAAAAAAGCGCTCGCAATTATCCTTTTTCTTTGTTTCAGTTTTATAGCTAATGCTACCGAATTAGCCCAAATGATCAACACCTACCAAGCGGATCGGGGAGCACTGTCCAGATTATATTCCAATTCTTTTACTGCGGAATATTTTCAACGGATGCAGGCTTTTAATGAGGATTATTTGAAAACACTAAAGTCTTTTAATTACGAATCTTTCTCTGAAGATGGGAAAATTGATTACGTACTTTTTCGAAACTATTTAGAGAAGGAACTCGCCGAATTGGATCTGGATCGCAGGGCATTTGAGGAAGTTTCCTCTGTTTTAGCTTTTGCTTCACCCTTAGATGAATTTGTGAAAGGAAGAAGGCGAGCCGTTCGACCTGATGCACAAGTACTGGCCAAATCATGGAATGCCGTGGCTGATCTGGTGGACAAACAACTGGCCGCACTTCCGACCAACTCAAAATATACCTCCTGGCAAAAAGCAGATTTAGCCGCTCAGGCTGTGGAGTCTTTGAACAAAGTAACGGCTGAGGCTTACAGCTACTATTACGATTTTGATCCGGAGTTTACCTGGTGGATGCCTGCTTCTTGGGAAAAATTGGATGCGAGTATGAAGGCTTATGCCAAAGCACTTCGGGGACATTATACCAATTCGATCAAAGACGATGGAAGTGGAATCATCGGGAGACCGATCGGAAGAGAAGCGTTGGAAAAGCAATTGGCTTTTGAGATGATTGCCTATAGTCCTGAAGAGTTGATTAAAGAGGCGGAGAAGCAGTTTGCCTGGTGTGAGAAAGAAATGCTCAAAGCTTCGAATGAGTTAGGCTTCGGTGATGACTGGAAAGCTGCTTTGGAAATGGTCAAAGAAACTTATTTGCCGGAAGGCGAGTGGCCGGCAGAGGTGATCCGTTTGGGAGAGGAAGCCACGGCTTATGTGGAGTCCAATAACTTGGTTACTGTTCCTCCTTTGGCGAAAGAGACTTGGCGGACGATTATGATTTCAGCTGAGCGACAAAAAGTAAGTCCATTTTTCTTGGGTGGAGAAGTGATTCAAATCGCTTACCCTACCTCAGAGATGAGTTACGAAGATAAGATGATGTCGATGCGGGGGAATAATCCACATTTCTCAAGAGCTACTGTTCAGCATGAATTGATCCCGGGTCATCATTTGCAGCAATTTATGAATCAGCGGTACATGACCCATCGTAGGATATTCCGCACGCCTTTCTGGACAGAAGGCTGGGCTTTGTATTGGGAGTTTGTGCTTTGGGATCGTGATTTTCCAAGAGATGCCAAAGACAAAGTGGGGATGTTATTTTGGAGAATGCATCGTTGTGCTCGAATTATTTTCTCCTTGAATTACCATCTTGAAAATATGACCCCACAGGAATGTATCGATTTGCTAGTGGACAAAGTGGGCCACGAACGAGCTAATGCAGAAGCGGAAGTACGTCGCTCGTTTGAGGGCAGCTATGGACCTTTGTATCAAATCGCTTACATGATTGGCGCTTTGGAGATTTATTCACTTCGCAAAGAAATGGTGGACTCCGGAAAAATGGGAGAGAAGGAATTCCACGATTTGATCTTGATGCAAAACACAATGCCGATTGAGATTCTTCGGTCAAAAGTGACTGGAAATCCACTTCAGAAAGATCATCAGGCGAGCTGGAGATTTTTGGAAAACTAGATTATTGAACTAAATTTAGAGTATAACATTAGAGCTAGATGGAATACGCTGAATCTTTTTTGTACCTCATTTTAATTGTAATTTTCTTTGCCTTCATCGCAGGAATTTTTTGGTTGGTTTTTTATTATTCGTGGAAAACCTGGAAGGACTTTCGAAAAAAAGCATAAAAAAAGGAAGCTGAATTCAGCTTCCTTTTTTAAGTTTTAATCCTACTTATTTTTGCTGAAAGTAGTATTTGCTGTTCTTTTTCAGGGTCAGGATCACAACTCCATTTTTTCCTTTATCGCCATATTTCAAAGTTGCAGTACTACCTTTCAAAACATTGATGCTTTCAATATCTTCTGGCTTGATTTTTTCGAAATTATCCAATTCTTTTTCGCCATCTGGAGTAATAAGAATGTAAAGTGGGCTGGTTTCTGGATTCCCATTATCAACTTGAAACTTTACTGATGGGCTCGTAGAACTCATTCCAGAAACCACTTCAGATCCATTCCAAGCTATTACTGAACTTCCCTGACCTTGGCCCTGACCGTAGACACGGACTAAATTATCTGAGTTGGATGCTGATCCTTTTATGGCATAAACTGTATTAGTGCTAGCTAGAATCTTCTGTTGTGCAGGTGTCAATTCATTTTTGATTGCTACTAGCGTGGTCATTTGTTTTTTCTTTAGGAGACTTTCTAACCGCAACACCTCGTCCATTTGTTTGCTAGCGCTAGCCTGATCCACTTTTGGAGCCTCCAACATTTTTTTAAGGGTGGTATTTGCAGCATCAAGATCCCATTTCAAAGTGGCGAATTCACCGGCATTATCAGCATGGATTTTTTTGATTTTGGAAGCTTGAGCATCGGTGAGCTCAAGTTTTTCTCGATTCTCCATGATCCGGTCCGCGGAGTAGAGATTTTTTTGGAAAATGTCCTGAGCAGAGACTAAATAAGAACTAAGCAGGAATACAACAAAGAGTAGATTTTTCATAATATGTTGGTTTAGAATTCAGTGAGTAAAGAGGAAGTGCTCGATTCCCAAGTATCGAGGTATGTGGATTCAGTGATTTTAAATTGCTGTTCTTGATTTGGACCTTCCTCCAAAGTAATGATGATGACTTCAGCTGGCACTTCAGGTTCAGGGGCCTTTTCATAGAATAGAAATCCCGCCAATAGCAAACTTGCTGCGATTCCGATTGGGATAATCCAATTTATTTTCTTGGGCTGCTTTTCAGGGAAAGGTGGAATTTCCAAGTTCTGGTCATTGGCTTTCATCTCCTCAAAGAAGCTTTCGATCAATTCGTCATTTTCCATGGTTCGCTTCAGTTTGTGATTTCAGGATCAATTCTTTTAGTTTCTTTTTGCCTCTCGCATAATGCGTTCTGGCAGTTCCGAGTTGGATTTGTAATACTTCAGCACTTTGCTCGATCGTCAACTGATGATAAAAAACCATCAAGATCACTTGCTGCTGCATGGTAGGAAGGAGTTTAATGATCCCTTCATAATCGGTGTAGTCCACGGTGTCTGGCAAGTCCACTAATTCTGGGCTTTCATCTAAAGAGACCAGCTTTCCGACTTTTCTCAATTCATCTACAGCAGTATATCGGATAATCGAGAAAAGCCAAGTTTTAGCTTTTGCAGGATCATTCAATTTTGCTTTGCCTTCCAGAATCTTTAAGTAGGTCAGCTGGAGAACATCCTTTGCCAGTTCAGAATCAAAACCGCAGCATTGTCTTGCCCAAAGGTAGGCTTCCCGATGATGGGATTTGAGCAAGAGGTCTAGGGTCTTTTGATTCATTTACATAGGTAAGTCGGAGCGAGAAGAAAATATAGGACAAGAAAGCATGAAAAAATTTGAAGATTTTTAATCGGGAATATTTAGCCAATTGTTTTTTAATCTTTCAATTTTTCAATTTTGGATTCTTTTATTCTAAACAAATAGGCTAGTGTAAATTCGAGGTTGGTGGAGCTGATTTCAAATACACGATCCAAACTTTCCGGATTGGTGAAATCATAGGCAAATCGAACTTCTCCAGCTAGCGTACTTTTTCCGAAAAGTTTTGAAATTCCCGCCCCAGCGGTAATCCCATACATGAATTTCTTGGGCATGTCTTCCTCGCCACCATAAGTGGGCAAGATGTTTCCGTTGGCACTTTCAAATTCTCGAAGCTTGTCAGTTGCATTGAGCATGTACCCAAAGTGTGGCCCTATTTTGATTTGAAATCGGCCTGATTTACCCAAGAAAAAACTGGATAGCATGGGGACTTTCAAGTAGTTGAATTCAGTTTCATTCGTGAGGATGGGAGCAGTATCCCCATTGGGTTGAGAAAAACCAATGGTTAAGTATTGGAAATTGAGTTCTATCCCTGCATTCTTGGCATTGAAGTGTTCAATTACAAAAGCAAAAGTCGGTGCTGCTATCCCCGATACTGAGGCCGCCCGAGAGGCAGGAGTTGCTCGATAGCTGTAGGAAGAATTCGTATACCCTCCTCGGATCCCGATGCTAGTCTGGGCTGTACTTATTCCCGCTAAGGTTAAGAAAATAACTAGGAGGCCAAATGCGCGCATGTCCAAAAGTAAGGAATTTTCGAAAGGCTTTGCTACTTCACATTAATCGTAAAAGTCCCAGAAACAGGTTGACCATCTAAACCCAGA
>JAHEBE010000248.1 GCA_024642365.1 Algoriphagus sp. | reverse complement strand
TATCGACCGAACCAAATGTCTCTGGCTTACCGGTTGAAGCGAAATTTGGGGATTATTCCATCAAACTCATTGATGTAATGCCTTACCCCGCCACAAATATTAGAATCGACCCTAATAAATTTACGGTTGTTCTTTTGGTGGAAAAGAACTAATCATCCATGCTTATTTATTGGTTTCACAAAATTTATTATTTATTAAAATTTTGAAGAAAGTTCCTGGATAAGCTGTCCAGCAAGAGCAGGAATATCTCCTGTGTTTTTCACTGGTTCATCTGGTTTAAATTGACCTTCAAATCCCTCACAATTAATAAGTGTATAACCATTACTTTTCCCAACATTTGATAACGATTGTCTATAAAACCCATTATGCTTAAAGTTTTTTGCCCACAGGGTAATTTCTTTATGATTGTAAGACAAATGCCCGACTGGGTCAGAAGATAAGACTTCCGGATCTTCAAACTTTGTGTTTTCATAAGTCCTGAATTCATAATTTGCCTTATAAATCAAATAAGCATCTTGCTCTAAACCATTGTTAATCTCATGGCCAATTGAGTTTATTTGGAATTCTAAAAAGCCATTGGAAATCGGTAATTTTGTATCAAGTATAAGGCACATCGCATATTTGACATCCTCATCCCCTTCAGCCCATTCAGTAACATAGGTTCTAGTTTTTTCAACTACACGGTACGTTTTTCCTTCGTGAATAAGCTCATCGCCGGCATGAAGCTCAATTGACTTAGCATAAACACTAGTGGAATCTCTAACCCTGAGTCGGATCTGACCTGTTGCAAAAGGCCTCAATTTTATTTGAGATGCGTTAATAATGGCCTTTCTTCCATCGATGACAAAGGTGAATCTACCAAGATGTAACAAGTGGGAAACATTTCCCACACCAAAGTCATAAGTGAGAATTTGGTATATAGTATGGCCTGAAGTGATTGTGAAAATATTATTTTCGAGTCTCCCCTTTACTTTAATTCTCGGAGAAGCAAATCCTTCTTCATTCTTGAAGTCTGTCGTCACATTTTCAAATACTGCAAATAATCCACCACCAAAGTTTGCCTTAAAGTCCATGAATCCTGGGCCTCTGTGAACAATGTTTTTTCCAACCACATAATTCCCTGGTTCACTTGAATACATGAATCCAAATCCAAACCCAATTTGATTGTACCTAGGGTCTTTATTGTTTAATTCTAATGTTGAATTCATATTTAAAACAATAATCCTGGAGGCTTGGTCTTTATTTGGTATGGACTGAAAAAGAGATGTGAAAAATAATTGAGCTCCTTTGACTCGACGATGCGGAGGTAAAAAATTTACATTTTTTATCCCAATCTTAACGCTTTGACCCCCAAAATCAAAAAGGGATGCTGATTGTTTTATTTTCTTTTTTTCGGCCCACTGAAAATAATCTTCTCTTCCAATTTTAAGATTTGAACTTTGATTCGAAATCAAATAAAAATCTCTAGAAATAACTGCTTTTTCAAACTCAGGAATAACGTAAGTTTTCCCATCTTGAAGTTCTATTGTATTGGTCGCCGAAAATTTAATAGCATTCATTGCAGAATTAAACGCAAGGCTATTATCATGAAAAATATATCCCTTGTCACTACTACGATTAAATTCAAAATTAACCTCAATCAGATTTGCATTAAAAACATTGACAATCAGTGCATAACGACTTCCTATTATTCCTGGAAAAAACTCATCATCCACTGGCTCGAGAGGATTTTGATGTGCAAAAAGCCCACAAAAAGTTTTGCCTATATCCTCTTCGGTAAATATTGGACGAGCTGATTCTATCAGCTTTCCATGATAAGTCAATCCTTCTTCAATCAATTTGTAATAACCAGAACCTCCAAATTTCTCCAAAGTGATATGAGGAGAATCTAAATTTTCAGGCTTCAAACTGTTAATTGATTTAGTTGATATAAAACTTTTTCCCATTATAGCCGAGGTTGAAGGAAAATCACTCGAATCATTTACTGTTTTTTTAATCTCAGTTTCTTGAATTATGATTTGATTTGTAACAGCCGCATCAAATGAAACATTAACTTGATATTTTTCACCTTGCTTTAAAAGTATTTCTTCTTTGGATTCCATTTCTAAAATTCCTTGTAATTTAAGATTGAATTTAGCAATTACAGTAAGGTTTAAATATGAAAAATATGTTTAAAAAACATAGAAAAGCTACCCACTTTATCCTGAAATCAAAAATCTAAATCATTCGAAACACATCTAAATGAAACGATTAATAATTCTTTTTTTGCCATTTTTTTTCCTAACCTCCTGCTCTTGCGACCCAGAAAGCATTGCGAAATTTGCAATGAAAGGAATGGAGTCAATGATGGGTGAAGGCTTTATTCCATCAGAGGAGATTAGGCAAATGGGGGATTTTCAAGGAATGAGTGTAAATCTCAGCACCAATGAAACTGATGAAATCACCGAGTCAACTATTTTTTTGAAACTCGAAAATGGTGATCCATTGATACTTGGAAACCAACCGGAAGTTTTAGCCAGAAAATGCGCCGAGATTTATCTTCAGGATTTTGAAAATTCTTCTAATTATTCGCAAATCACTGTGCAATTTCTACAAAGCGACCCTAGCAATCCGGAAAATTTCGCGATGCAGGAATACACCTTTGAAGTATCAGATTTCCAATAAAACACATAAAACCATGAACATGCCACAAGATTTTAAAAAACCACCCGTAACGCTTGGCGATTGGATTATCTCTGTCCTTGTTTCCAAAATCCCATTAATCGGATTTATCATGCTGATTGTATGGGCGGTAGACAAAAACACTGAAACGAACAAAGCCAATTGGGCCAAAGCCGAGTTGATTGTAAGCCTTATTGGATATGGTTTTGTGATCTTGTTGATAGCCATTATTGGAATAGGATTTTTTACCCAATTCTCCGATCAGGTAGATTGGTCAAACTTCGATTAGGATGATCAAAGCGCTCTGTACGGATATCGACGGCACACTCCTCAATTCGATTCGAGACCTGTCCCCTCGCTTGATTGAGGTTATATCTCGTTACCCAAAAAACTTTCCCGTCATCTTGGCGAGCTCTCGAATGCCCGATGCAATGCGTCATCTGCTTGTTGATCTTGGCAAAAACCCTCAGCCATTGGTCGCATACAATGGCGGTTTTGTATTGAGTTCAGATGGAGAAATCTTAGAGAATCAAACGATCCCTGTGGATTTGGTAGCCAAAATTCTTCGCCTCACTGCCAAATCAGAAATTCATATCAGTTTGTATCAGGGAGAAAATTGGTACGAGGAAAAAAATGATTATTGGTCACAACGAGAAATTCGAAACACCAAAGTGCAATGCACTTGGATGAAAGGAATGGAAGTAGTCGATCTTTGGAGTAAAGGAGATTCGGGAGCGCACAAAGTCATGTGCATGGGAGATTCCAATGAGATCAATTGGCTTTTTGGCGAGTTGCATTTTGAGCATGCGAATGATTTGCATCTCTATCGATCCAGTGACACCTATTTGGAAATTGCCCCAAAATCCATCTCCAAGGCAACCGGCTTGAAGAAAATCCTAGCTCATGAATTTGATTTCGGAATGGAAGCAGTCATCGCTTTCGGAGACAATTACAACGACATTGATTTACTCCAATCCGTGGGATGGGGTGTAGCTGTGGACAATGCTAGGCCGGAAGTAAAAATGGTAGCCAAAGAAATTACCTCGCATCATAAAGAAGATGGAGTGGCGATGGTATTAGAAAAACTCTTAACGAAATCAGAAAGATGAAAAAGAAATTGGGAGATTTTTGAGGTGAGTCAATATCTCTTTTCGAGCCTTAGATTTTATTTATAAAATCCCAGAACCGTCTTCTACATCCTCTATTGCCCTGCTCAGAAAATCTTGAAAAGGCTTCATTCGGTGAAAACCATCAAGAGCCACATTGATGTAATTACCAGAATTGATGTCTTGATCCGTCATCGGCTTGCTCAAGATAAAACTCTTCAATTTCAAAAATTCTATAAACTCATGATCCGCATCATAGTCTCTAGGGCTTGTTTTTAACTTTTCCCCTTCAATCCCAGAATAAGTTTCTGAAATTTCTTTACTCTCCAATATTCGCTTCAATTCTCCACCCGAGTAGTCAATCTCTCTTCTGATTTTCTTCAATGAATCTGAACTCGGCATCCACAAACCTCCGCCTATAAATGAGGCCCCAGGCTGAACATGAACATAGTACCCAGGCCATTCTACTTTTTTCCCTTTTGCTGAAAAATAAGCTGAAAAGTTATTTTTGTAAGGATTCTTGTTGGCAGAAAAGCGAACATCCCGATTGATTCGAAAGATGCAATCCTTCGCCTTATAAGCTGCCATCGCTGGCTCAAATGCCTCCACTCCTTTCAACATCACCACGACATCTTCGATAAATTCTTCCCGAGCCTCCAAATACCATTTCTTATTGGCATCCATCCACTCTTTGTGATTATTTTCAGCTAGGGCTGTGAGAAATTTTAGGTAGGGTCGCATGATAATTTAATTTGAAATGGTAAAGGAGTAACTGCCAAGTAAGTCTAAGGTTAAATAAAATCAACCAAAGTTTCCAGTTTCATCCCCCGGCTCCCTTTGATCAAAATCAGGTAATCTTCCAATTGACTATCCTGAAGCCAATTGCGAAACGAAAATGGATCAGGAAAATACAAGGCTTTTGGGGC
>JAHEBE010000247.1 GCA_024642365.1 Algoriphagus sp. | reverse complement strand
GCATTTTTACCCTGAGCCACCAATTGATCATCGATGTTCAATCGGGTCAATTCGTCAAATGCTGCTGCGCCCTCTACCATCAGCATCATAACCATAGGACCAGCCTCCACAGAGGTTTTCAATTCCACTGGATGCAATTCCAAGCCCTGGTTTTTTAACAGTTCCAGTACCGCCCGATCATTCGACTGACCTGGGCGATCTCCTTCAAAAAAGGACTTGAAGTAGCCAATTTTTAAACTTTTGATATCTTTTTTGGAAGAGTAATTGAAGGCTGCCGCAATCGAACTGGCATCTTTTACATCTTTTCCATTGATGATCGAAAGCACAATTCCATTATCCAAAGCGGATCTGGAGATTGGCCCGATCTTGTCCATCGACCAGCTTAGAGCCATCGCTCCATGCTTACTGACACGGCCGTATGTAGGTCTCAGTCCAGTGACTCCATTTCTTGTAGAGGGTGATACGATAGATCCTAATGTCTCTGTCCCGATTGCAAAAGGAACCAATCCCGCACTAACTGCAGATGCAGATCCTGCAGAGGAACCGCTTGATCCCTGCTTTAAATTCCATGGGTTTTTAGTCACTCCTCCATACCAAATATCTCCCATAGCAAGAGCTCCCAATGTGAACTTCCCTACTAAAACACCACCTGCTTCATTCAGTTTTTCTACCACGGTAGCAGTCTCATCGATCATCTGATCTTTAAAAGGCATCGCCCCCCAGGTAGTTTTTGTCCCTTTCACTGCTAATAAATCCTTTATGCCGTAAGGAATCCCATGCAGTGGTCCACGGTATTTTCCTGCTGCCAGCTCTTGATCCATGGCTTTTGCTTTTTCGAGCGCAGAGGACTCCAGAAGTGTGATTAGACATTGGAGCGTATCTGCATGTGTTTTGATGCGATCAAGGTATATTTTTGTCAATCGCTCTGAAGTGATTTGTTTAGTTTTGATGAGGACGGCTAATTGATGTACCGGCAAATAGGCAATATCTGCTTCTTTCTCTGGCAAAGTCACTTTTGCTGGCAAACCCCATTCAATTGGATTTTGGGTTTGTTCGGGCTGAAAACCCATTGGCAGCGGATTGAAAACCAAAGAAGGAGGAATGGAATTGTCCAATTTGGTTTTTCGAAGGGTTTCATAATTACCCAATTGGTTTTTCAAATTTCCGATCATGCTGTCTTTTTCAGCAGGAGAGAATGATAAGCCAAAGAGTTCCGAGGCGCCTTCGATAGAAATAGGCGTGATTTCTCCAGCTTTTTTCCCAAGGGTAAATCCTAAAGCCAAAAAAGCCAAAGCACCGAGCAGAAGAAAAATTCTGGAACGAGAGGAGGAATTACTTTTCATTGAATAGTTTTGTATAGATTCCAAACAAGTAAGCCTCCAAGGTGTTCAATAAGCCTTAAATAATCAAACCATTCATGGATCAAAAAGCTCCATTCCCAATTTTCCCGATGCATTTCAGAGGCCTTCTTCTTCTGGCAGGGATGTATACGATTGCTTGGTCTGCTTTTTTTAAGTGGTATGGAAGTACTTTGGTCAGCTGGCTAGCCTTAGGCGATAAGCAGCTAGAAAGTCTCCCTACTTCCTATTTTGGCACTTTTGGAATCGTTGTAGGATTGATTATTTTTATCTGTGCTTTTTATCCAGTGAGCTGGATCAAATTGATTTTGGTAGGAATAGCAGGAAAAGTTATCCTAGCTAGCTGGTTTGCACTAGGTTTTTTACCGGAATTGGGTTGGAATAAGCGAAGTGGATTTCATTTACTGTTTAATGAAGTAGGCTGGCTAATTCCGCTAATGATAATCTACCTGCGTGCCGCCAAAGTCAAAAAATTCTTGATCAAAATGGAAGCGCAAGCCTAAAAAACCATCTTTAAAAATTTTAATGCTATGAAAAATCCTTTGTTGATCGCATTGATCTTCTTATGCCTAATCAGTATAAATACTTTCGGACAAGATGCAAAAATTGATAAAATAGTAAAGACTAATGGAGATCAGCTGCTTGGAACTGTAACTAAAATCGGAGAAGAATCCATCAGCTTTATTTACCAAAATGAAAGCTTAGTCTATGAGATCAAAAAATCTGAAATCAATAAGATTCAGTTTTCAAGTGGAAGGATTGAAGTCTTTACTCCTGTAGCTTCTGCCGCTGACCCAGGCCTAGCCCAAACTAGCCCTTCTCTGGAGTCCCATCACAACCAAGTTGCGGTATTGCCTTTTGAATACATGAACTCTGGAGGAACTCGGGATGACAAAATGGGTTTGAAGGTCCAGTCCGATTGCTATTCTTTTCTTTTGAAAAAAACCAGGCAATTTTCCATTCAAGATCCTTTGACAACCAATGCGCTTTTGATAAAAAGTGGCTTGTCAGTGGATAATTTGATTGGTCTAACTCCACAAGAAATGGCCAATCTGCTCGGTGTAGAATATGTTATTTATGGCACTGTTGTCATTACTCAATCAGGAGTATACAGCAGCTCGGCTAATTCCTATTCCGGAAAATCAAATGGAAATAAATACAGTGGAATTAATTTTGGATCATCTACAAGCAGTGTAGATTATAATACGAATGTGGATATGAAGATCTATACCGATCAAGGTCAAAACATTTATTCTGAAACACATGATAGTTTTTGGCCTTCGGAAAACGCTTACGAGGTCACGCTACAATACCTAATCAAGCGAACCCCGCTTTACAGCAAATAAAAAAAGCCTGCTTCAGAATACTTGAAGCAGGCTTTTTCAATTAAAGTCAGTTTTAGTAATTAAAGCACCAAAATCAGAATTAATAAAATAATGATAATCGCGCCTACTGAAAGGTAGAGTCCTTTTCCATTTTCGCTGGCCTCTTCTTTCATTGCTTTCAGCTCCGAGCGGATTTCCTTTATCTCATCTTTGGACATTCCACTAAAGTCCATTGCTTTGATTTCTTCTACTCGGGCTTCCATCTCAGCCAATCGAATTTGCTGTGCCTCTGTAAGTTCGGTTTTATCCTTGTTGGGATCTGATTTATCACCAGGACCAGCCATTGCCATCGGACCTGAAATAAGCAGAAAAAAGAGTAAGAGTGTTTTTTTCATGATATGATTTGGTAAATGGTGAAAGAATAACTTCCATTAAGATAGCCAATTGATGTCAAATCCTTGATGTCTTTGGAAATAAATCTACCCGGTTTCGAGGTATTTTTTGTACCTTCGAAGACCTACATGCTAGGTCAAACTATTCCAAAATTCTTATAAAATGTCCCAAAATCAGCCCTGCAAGCTATTTTTATTAGATGCGATGGCGCTTATTTACCGCGCCCATTTTGCCTTTAGCAAAAACCCAAGAATCAACTCCAAAGGTCTGAATACCGGTGTCATGATGGGATTTACCAATACACTTTTGGAAGTCTTGGATAAAGAAAAACCAACTCATATTGGAGTTGCTTTTGACACCAAAGCTCCAACTTTCCGTCATATCCAGTTTGAGGCCTACAAAGCAAACAGACAAGAACAGCCTGAAGATATCTCTGTCGCTATACCTTGGGTTAAAGAAATCGTCAAAGCCTTTAACATTCCTATTCTTGAATTAGATGGATTTGAAGCGGATGATGTGATCGGAACGCTTGCAAAAAAAGCTGAAAAAGAAGACTTCACTGTCTATATGATGACGCCTGATAAGGACTATGGACAACTCGTAGATGACCATATTTTCCTATACAAGCCGGCTTTTATGGGAAATGGAGTAGATGTCATGGGGCCAAAAGAAATCTGTGAAAAGTGGGATATTGAAACCGTAGATCAAGTGCGTGATATCCTCGGTCTTATGGGAGACGCCGTGGATAATATTCCTGGAATACCTGGTATCGGTCAAAAAACTGCAGTCAAACTTCTAAAAGAATATGGTACTGTCGAAGAACTCCTCAAAAACACCGCAGACCTCAAGGGCAAACAAAAAGAGAATGTGGAGAATTTTGGTCCACAGGGAATCCTCTCAAAAGAGTTGGCGACGATCAAGATTGATGTACCAATTGATTTTGTTCACAATGACTTAAAGTACGACGGAATTGATGAAGAAAAGCTCCGTACTATTTTTACAGAACTTGAATTTCGAACCCTTGCTGCCCGAGTTTTCAAGAAATCAGGAGAGAAAGCCACTGTACAGAAGAATGAGCAATTAGGGCTTTTTGGAGCTCCTCCGGCTGCTACTGCGCCTACATTAGTTTCGAGTGATTTTGAGGAAGAAAGTGTGGAAATCACCGAAAAAGCACCAGCGGACACCATCCATTCCAACCTTCACAATTATCATAAGATCAAAGGTGCTGATGCCATCAAGGAATTGCTGGAATACCTACAGATCCAAACAGAACTGTGTTTTGATACAGAGACTACTTCGGTAAATGCCATGGAAGCAGAGCTGGTAGGTATTTCTTTTGCCTATGTCAGTGGAGAAGCCTATTACATCCCATGTCCGGAAGATCGTGCTGAGGCCCAGGAGATTTTGGAAATCCTTCGGCCACTTTTTGAGAATGAAAAGATTCTGAAGATTGGACAGAATATCAAATACGATATTCTGGTTTTGAAAAATTACGGAATAGAGGTCAAAGGAACGCTTTACGACACGATGCTGGCACATTACCTGATCGAGCCGGAAGGGAAGCACTCCATGGATTGGCTGGCTGAGCAATACTTGAATTACAAACCTGTTTCCATTACTGAGCTAATT
>JAHEBE010000246.1 GCA_024642365.1 Algoriphagus sp. | reverse complement strand
ACTAAAACTGGAGGCAATTAATAAAATGATAATACAATTAATTGAAACCCTGAAATTGAAGTCGGTTCATATGATTTCTGATAAGTTTTAAGTACTTTCTCAGGTAATTTTAAGTTAATAATGCCTTCGAATATCCTATGATGCGAATCTTTACTTGTTCTTTACTCGCCATCTTTTTACTCCTAGGAACAAACCTCTCCGCTCAACGAAATACGGAGCTTCGAATCCAAGGGAATCAATTCTTGATCAATGGAAATCCTACCTATGAAGGCCGAATCTGGAAGGGTAAAAAGATTGAAGGGCTATTGATGAATTCACGGATGGTTCAGGGAATTTTCGATGATCTAAACCCAGAAACAACCAGCAATTGGATCTATCCCGATACGGAAAAATGGGATCCTGACCGAAATACGGACGAATTCATCGCACATATGGCGGAATGGAAATCTTATGGATTGCTGTCCTTCACCATCAATCTGCAAGGCGGAAGTCCCTTTGGTTATTCTCAGAATCAGCCTTGGATCAATTCGGCATTCGACGAGGCTGGGGAAATTAGATCTGACTATTTAGATCGATTGACCCGGATTTTGGATGAGGCTGATCGATTAGGGATGGTGCCGATCTTGGGGCTTTTTTACTTTGGCCAAGATGAAAACATGAAAGATGAGCAAGCGATACTCACCGCCGTAACTGGGATCAGAGATTGGATTCATCAAAAAGGCTATCGAAATATCCTGATCGAGGCCAACAATGAGTGCAATGTGCGCTATGATCATCCCATCCTCCAGCCGGAGCGAATTCATGAACTGATTGAATTACTCCAAGTACCTTCAAAGGAGGAGTTTCGTCTGCTTGTGAGTACCAGCTATGGAGGAGGAGTTATTCCAAAAGAGAATGTGGTAAAAGTCTCTGATTACATCCTGCTCCATGGAAATGGTGTGAAAGATCCAATGCGGATCGTGAGCATGGTAGAGGAGACCAAGAAAGTTGCAGGATATGTTGGTCAGCCCATACTCTTCAATGAGGATGATCATTTCAACTTTGACCAAGAGCTGAATAATTTCACAGCTGCAATCTCATCCTACGCATCTTGGGGCTATTTTGATTACCGAATGAAAGATGAAGCCTTTGCTGAAGGCTATCAAAGTGTGCCGGTGGATTGGGGAATCAACTCTGATCGAAAAAAGGGATTCTTTGCGTTGATGAAGGAGATTACGGGGTATTGAGGTAAATTTTATTTAAACGCAGAGGCGCCAATTTCGCGGAGGTGGTCGCAGAGTTTTTGCCTTTTAGAAGGTAAGTGAAACAACTTTCTTGGCGGTCTCAGGGGCTTAGCGGTAAATATTTCTTTCTTACCGCAGAGGAGCAAAGTACGCAGGGGTTTTCGCAAAGGATTCTTACTAAAGGTTATTCACAACCCTCTTGATACCATCTGTCATTTTAGAAACATTGAAATTCAATAATAATCCAAGTTTAGTGTTTGACAACTTCAGATAGGTGAGAATTTGAGCCAGATGGATATCTGCAAAATTTTCCACGGCTTTCACTTCTATAATTACTTTGTTTTCGACAATTAAATCGATTCGATATCCAGCTTCAAGTGTCACTTCCTTGTAGGTTACAGGTAATTTGACTTGTGTTTCGACTTGTATGCCTCGAAGTCTTAATTCATGTGCCAAGCATATTTCGTAACTACTTTCTAAAAGCCCTGGGCCAAGTTGTTTGTGAACTTCGATGGCGGCTCCAATGATTATAGATGATGTTTCATTTTCAGTCATTTGCGAGTGGAAAAGTGAAATTAAATTTCAACTATTTCTACCCATAAAACAATCGTAGAAATGCAATTAGATTGAAGGTTCAAGAAGTGTAAATTGTTCTTTGCTTTATTCTTCGCGACCTCTGGGACTTTGCGGTAATCATTTTTTTCTTACCGCAAAGGCGCAAAGCACGCAGAGTTCTTCGCAGAGATTTTTTTGTTGCCAGGGCCATACTTTTTTGAAAGAATTTTGAGGTTAAAAAAATAGAAAACACGAATTCTTGGCGGTATTCTTAGCGCTCTCGGCGTCTTTGCGGTAAAGAAAGAGTTCTGTTTAGTTTTTATTACTTTTGCAAACTCAAAAAGAAGGAAATCTGTGAAAGCGAGAACACTCAAAAAAGATAAAGTCAACATCATCACCATGGGTTGCTCCAAGAATCTGGTAGATTCTGAAGTCCTGCTCACCCAGCTTCGTGGAAATGGAATCAATGCCAGCCATGAGTCCAGTTCGGATGATAACAACATTGTGATCATCAATACCTGTGGATTCATCGATAATGCCAAGCAGGAATCGATTGATACCATTTTGCAATATGTCGATGCAAAAGAACAGGGCTTGGTAGATAAAGTCTATGTGACGGGATGTCTTTCACAGCGCTACAAAGACGATTTGGAAAAGGAAATTCCTCAGGTCGATGCATTTTTTGGAACGCGGGATTTACCTGCGATTTTGAAGAAATTCAAAGCAGACTACAAGCATGAATTGGTTGGGGAGCGCTTGCTGACACACTCGGCGCACTATGCCTACATGAAAATTTCTGAAGGTTGCGACCGTCCTTGTTCTTTTTGTGCAATTCCCTTGATGCGTGGAGGTCATATTTCAAGACCGATCGAGGAACTGGTGAAAGAAGCACAGCACAAGGCTGCTGGTGGAACTAAAGAACTGCTACTGATTGCCCAGGATTCTACCTATTATGGCTTGGATATCTATAAGAAAAGAAACTTAGCCGAGTTGCTTCGTAACCTTTCCGATGTGGAGGGAATTGATTGGATCCGACTGCACTATGCATATCCAACTGGATTCCCGATGGATGTGATTGAGGTGATGAAAGAGCGTCCGAATATTTGTAAGTATTTAGATATTCCGCTGCAACACGGTTCGACCGATGTGCTGAAAGCGATGCGTCGTGGAACTACCCGTGAAAAGCAAGAAGAACTGATTCACAGTATCCGAGATATTTTGCCGGAGATCGCCATTCGTACGACCATGATTGCAGGGCATCCAGGTGAAGGGGAAAAAGAATTTCAAGAAATGGTGGACTTTGTGGAGCGGATGAAATTCGAGCGATTAGGCGTATTTACTTATTCTCATGAGGAAAACACCCATGCTTTCGGAATGGAGGACAAGCTTTCGCAGGAAGAAAAGCAAAGCCGTGCGAATCAGCTAATGGAAGTTCAAGAACAAATTTCTTATGACTTGAACCAGGAGAAAATCGGAAAGACCTATAAAGTACTAATCGATAAAAAAGAAGGTGGGCATTTCGTGGGCCGAACTGAGTTTGACTCTGTAGAAGTGGACAATGAAGTATTGATCGACGCTGCGAAGCATTATTGCCGAGTTGGGGATTTTGTGCAAGCCAAAATCACCGATGCTACCGAGTTTGATTTATATGGGGAAGTAGTGGAATAGATTATTTCGCACTTTTGAAAACTGATAAGCTTGCAAAAGGCATTGACTTTTTTTACCAATTCTTTAAGGCTTTTCCCACATAATTGAGGGAAAAGCCTTTATTTTTAGGGATGAAGAAACTTATTCTTTTCCTGATCGCTGTACTTCCTATGACTTCTTTTGCCCAATTCTCATATGACCTTCAAGGCCATCGCGGCTGCAGAGGGCTAATGCCTGAGAATACCATTCCGGCCATGCTTAAGGCACTAGATCTGGGTGTGACGACTCTGGAGCTGGACCTTGCTGTGACTCAGGATGGCGTTTTGGTCGTATCGCATGAGCCCTATATGAACCCTCGGATTTGCCTGAAGCCAGATGCCTCTGAGATCGTTTCGGGTGACCATAGCTACAATATCTATCAGATGAGCTATACCGAATTGCCGAGTTACGATTGTGGAAGTTTATTTCATCCTGGCTTTCCGGACCAAGCGAAATTCTATGCTACCAAGCCATTGCTCGAAGACCTGGTAGCAGTGGTGGAGAAATACGCGCGAGATCAAAATCTTCCCTCTCCACGCTATAATATTGAAATCAAAAGTAGCCCTGAAGGAGATGGAATTTATCATCCTGGAGTAGCTGAGTTTTCAGATAAAGTGGTTGATTTTGTAATGAAAAATCTTGACTTGGATCGGGTGAATCTTCAATCCTTTGACTTCCGAGTGCTGAAATACATTCATGCTACATATCCCAAAGTGCCCCTAGCGATGCTGGTGGAAAATGCCGCGAATTATCAAAAGGATTTAGAAGATTTAGACTTTGTGCCAGAGATTTACTCTCCATTTTACCAAAATCTGACAAAAGAATCCGTCGAAACCTTACATCAAAAAGGGATGAAGATTATCCCTTGGACGGTGAATACCACCGAACAGATGAAGAATCTTTTGGAAATGGGCGTGGATGGGATCATTACCGACTATCCGAATCTGGCACCGAAGCGCTGATTTTATAGGAGGATAATTATGGAGGGTCACTACTGTTCAGGATTTGCAATCCTGAACCTAGATCATAGGATTTTCAATCCGGAAAGGAAAAGAGTGATTATTTTGAGGACGTTCCTTACATAGAAGGTTGCGAACCTTCTGATCAAGCTTCGAGATTGCAAATCTCGAAGAGCTGAAATCCACTGGACTTAAAATTCATGATTTTTGCCCTTTCAGGGGCTTTGCCTAATTTAGGGGTTCAAAATCACCTGAAATGAATCTAGTAGAAGTCAGTACACCTTTTTTGGAAAAGGAGTT
>JAHEBE010000245.1 GCA_024642365.1 Algoriphagus sp. | reverse complement strand
TAGGGGAGAGCACCGTGCAAGCTACCGGCACACTCACTAACTACATGACCTACCTCCTGACTGATGAAGGGACGCTTCGCGGAACTCTTGATTTAAAGAGTCCAAGATTCAATGTAAATGAATGGCTAACATCAGATGCCTCGCCGGACACCACTTCGAGTCTTACTGTCATTGAACTTCCCAAGAACATTGATTTTACCATGACCGCCTCAGCCAGTGAAGTGATTTATGAAAAAATGGCTTTGAAAGATCTCCAAGGAAAAATCATCTTGAGAGATGGCGTCTTGACTTTTTCTGATGCAAGCCTGAAAACCCTAGGCGGATCCATCGGACTCAATGGTAATTATGATCCAAGAGATCTTCTAAACCCTGCATTCGATCTTGCCTTGAACATCAATGATCTCAGCATTGCAGAATCTTTTCAGGCATTCAATACGATCAAAGCTTTTGCACCAATCGCTGAAAACCTTACCGGTAGATTTAATACGAATCTAAATTTATCTGGAAAATTAGGGCAAGACCTCATGCCTATTTTGGCAAGTCTCGATGCAACCGGACTTTTAAAAGTAGCTGAAACCGCACTCAAGGACAGTAAGATCTTAGCTGGGATCACCAGCCTGACTCGATTAAAAGACAGCAATACCATCCAGTTGAAAAATATTTCAATCCCAATCACCATCGAAAATGGGGTGATGGATGTGCGCCCTTTTGATATCAAACTTTGGGACTACCAGGCAAATATTCAAGGTTCTGCGGGCTTCGATGGCACCATGAATTACCTGATCAATATGCAGGTGCCGGCAGGGAAATTTGGAGCACAAGCCAATTCTATTCTCGCCTCTATTTCTGGGACCAAAGCAGATGAAAACACGCTGATCCCTTTGGCATTAAACCTTACTGGTAGCTATAATTCTCCAAAACTTAATCTCGCTGGTGGAAATAGTATGGAGGCATTGTTGACCAATGCGCTGAAAGCAAGAATCTCCGGCGAAACACAATCCCTACAGGCAGAGGCAACAGCTCAATTTGCAGCTGCCCAAGACAGCATTAAACAAGAGCTAAAACTTAAAGCAGAACTCATTCAGGATAGTGTCAAAAAGGAACTTCAACAACAGGTAAATGTCTCCAAAGACAAAGCGGTACAAGAGGCAAAGAAACTTCTCAAAGGATTCTTACCGAAGACTTCTACTCCTGTAAAACCTGATACTACTTCCACAAAGGAAAATTAAAACAAAAGCGTCTCAGACTTTTTGCCTGAGACGCTCATTTTTTTGCTTTAAGACAGCGACTGTACTTTAATTTTTAAACTGGATCTCATTGATCGCTACTAAGATTTCCTCTCCTTTCACATCGGCATTTTTGAAAATAAAGTAGATGTCATGCTTACCCGTTACTTCTTTCAATGTAGCAAAAGGTTTGGCAGAGTTCTGTCTTCTCCATTCAGTACGAGATACCCCGGCTGGCGGTCTGAATCCTCCATTAGGAGCTTTAGTAACCTTTTCGGTTTGTCCAATTAATTCTCCGGTAGGCGAGTCAATTCGAATATCCACAGATGCCCCTTTGGCATCCACTCGATCACTGATTCCAAGGTAAAGCATAATTTCTTTTACCCCTGTCATGTCGATATTCTTGAACCCGACGTACGATTGGTCTCCCACCATAAAGAAATTCACGCTTGGTGTAGTCAATAGTTGAACGCCTTGGCGAATCTCTGAAAGCTGTGGATCAAGGTATGGGTTTCGTAAGCCGATAAAATCCTCTCCAGACAAAGCAGTAATATTCCCCGCTCCCTTATCAGAATAATAGGCTCGGAGCAAATATCCCCCTTCGCCATCTTCCCCTTCCGGTACTTTCGGATTTATTTTTCCAACTAAAGGAAGTGAAGAAACTGTCGCCTGCACCTCATTTAAGCTAAAGATATAATCCACCATGCGCTTGGCATCTGCCTCAGAAAGTTGTGGGTGTGCACTCATCGCGTGATCACCCCAAACGCCACTTCCTCCATTGATTATTTTACCAACCAACATCGATGCATTCGCCGGAGTATTTGGATACTTCTGAGCAACTGCTGCATAGCTTGGTCCAATTGAAGTAGTGTCATATTGGTGGCAAGATTTACAATCGCTTTTTTCAATCAGATTACGGCCGATATTCAAGATCGCCTGAGATTCTGCTCCGCTTTGTTTTGAAGCCATTTCAATCGGATCAAATCCGGCAGGTACATAATCAAAAGTAACTGCAACCTCTTCCTTCTTAATCGTACCATCTGCCGTACTTCCATCTTCTTTATCCGTCACTAGGATTTCATAATCCATGGACAAATCACCAAAGTAGAAGGTTTGGTTTTTCCCTTTAAAGTCAATGCTTACCAGTGGTTTTTCATTTCCAGCTACCAAGTCAAGGCTGGCTGAGTTTGATTCACCTTTGGTATCCGTCACTGTCAAGGTGATCTTATAGGTTCCGGCAGTTTCAAAAGTATGTGAAACTTCTTCTCCTTGTAATTCTATAGTAGCCCCGCCTGCTTCAGTGATCGACCAAGCATAGCTCAACTTCCCTTGGTCGTAATCATCATAATCATTCGTTCCTGCTGATGAGAAGTTTGCGGTAAATGGAACTGCTCCTGCCAACTTATCCGCTGCGACTTGAACATTTGGTTTACGATTTCCGGCATTGTATTCGATTTTCACAATTCGGGAATTTGAATTTCCTCGGAACCAGGCGCTTCCATATTCCAGAATATACAATGCCCCATCTGGACCAAAATCCATATCAATGGCAGAGCTGAAAGTCTCTTTTGGAAGGAAGCGCTCCATCGATTGATAATCTCCATTTTCATCCATGCTGACAGCCATTATCCATCCTCTCATGAAATCCACAATCAGCCATTTTCCTTCGTAATAGGCAGGGAAAGTATAAGGTGCGTTTTTAGCAAAATCCTTCTTTCTAAAAACCGGACCACCAGTAGCACTTCTTCCGGAGCTTCCAAGCATTGGAAACACTTCTGAGACGCCATAAGGATACCAAATAAATGCCGGTACCACCGGAGTTGGAAGTTCACGAAGACCGGTATTATTCACAGACTCATTGACTGGTTTTAACACATCGAAAGGTGCTCCATAGGTGTCCGTAGCCAAATCATGTTTATTGTAAGGCTGATTATCTCCAATGAAATACGGCCATCCGAAGAAACCTGGCCCTTTCGCTTGGTTGAATTCATCATAACCTTTAGGTCCCCAAATGGAATCAATAGAAGCATCTGGGCCAACTTCTCCCCAATACAAGTAGCCGGTTTCGCTATCTAGAGTAGGTCTCCATGGGTTCCGATGGCCCATGGTATATATTTCTGGTTTGGTTTTTTCAGTGCCAACCGGGAATAAGTTTCCTTTTGGAATGGTGTAAGTGCCATCATCCTCAGGGTGAATTCTTAGAATTTTTCCTCTTAGGTCATTGGTGTTTCCTGGGGCTCGCTGATCATCTGAGCTTTCAAATCCAGGTCGCTCATCTAAATTTGAAGAACCAGATCTTGGGTTTACAGTATTATTTCCAACTGTTAAATAAAGATTTCCCTCTTGGTCGAAAACCATTCCTCCACCGGTATGACAGCATTCCTCTCGCTGAGTTGGAACTACAAGGAGAATTTTCTTTGACTCCTCCACTAAAGTGTTTCCTTTCAGCTCATATCGAGCCAAGACATGTTGTGTATCAACTGGATCGGCAAAGTACAAATAGACCCAATTGTTTTTTTCATAGTCCGGATGGACAATTACTCCCATCAGGCCTTCTTCCGCTTCTCGGACGACTCCTTCTTTGTTGGTGTATTTTGTGTTTACTGGAATTGTCGCAACCAAGGTTACTTCTCCGGTTTTTTCGTCAAAAATCTTTACTCCTCCTTTTCGTTCTACAAAAAGAATTCGACTGTCTGGAAGAAATGTCATCTCCATCGGTTCATCCATACCTTCTGTCAATACAACCTTAGTAAACCTATTCTCATCAGGTTTGATATTGGGGTCATCTTGAGGTTCGTCTTTTTTACAGGAGCTGATTGTGATTAGAGCTACAATGAAAATGAAGGAAAAAATCCTCCATGAATTACGCGCCAAATGGGTCATTTTATAATATGTTAGTAAATAGGGGATTACTTTAATTTGTCAATCTGAAAAAATAGATCATTCTTTCCCAGAATAAATTTATTCTGCGGTATAAAATAGGGATTAGCGAAGGATTTATACATTCAATATTTTCTAATTGTCCTTGAGAAGATTCACGTTTCTCATGAATCCCACTTTATCCAAAAGGATAACGCCCGCCTCATTTTGATCAAATTCAAATCTCATCTCTTGAAGCAAGTTCGGTTGAAAGCTCGGGTTTCTCGAGTTCAATTTTTCTAAGTCAAAAGAAAAGGTTTGGAAGATATTCTCCGAATGATCGTTTTCATCAAGGAAATCAATCTTCAGTACCCGAGATTTGATCTGTCTTTGTAAATGAGAAAATTCTGAAAGAAGAAAGGTAAGCTGCTCTCCATTTGAATCTGTCAGGATAATGCTAAAATTGAGCGGTTCCAATGGCTTTTCATCCTCCTCTTCATCCTCCTCTTTTTCGACTTTTTCCTTTTCTGCTGCCTGGTTGTTTACTGAGTTAACCTTTCCCTCTTTTTCTTCCTCATCATTTTCTTCATCCAACCATTTACCGCTTGATTTCGGGTTGGAACTTTCTGTCGATTCTGCCAAAGAAAAAACCAGCA
>JAHEBE010000244.1 GCA_024642365.1 Algoriphagus sp. | reverse complement strand
GAATTTGATTTTCCTGTGCTAAATCCATTTTCGTGTAATCCTTTGCGTAGTGCATTGACGATTTTCCACAAATTATCCTTCAATTCTGGCTGAGTTCGGAGTAATTCCAAGCGCTTAAGTGCTCCTTCTACTAAAAGCATTGGCAAAGACTTAGCAAAGATTTGGGAACGCATATTATATCTCAAATAGAGGATTAAATCTGCATCACCAGCTACGAATGCTCCGATACTTGCCATGGATTTAGCAAAAGTGGAGAAGTAGATGTCTACTTGATCTTGGACACCTTGCTCTTCATCAGTTCCAGCACCCGTTTTACCAAGCGTTCCGAAACCATGTGCGTCATCTATTAATAATCTAAATTCGAATTTCTTCTTAAGCTCAACGATCTCTTTTAATCGACCTTGATCTCCGGTCATTCCAAAGACTCCTTCAGTAATAACCAAAATACCTCCGCCAGTTTCATTCGCAAGCTTTGTAGCTCTTTCTAATTGCTTTTCGCAGCTTTCAATATCATTATGTGGATATACATATCGCTTACCCAAATGCATTCGAAGTGCATCGATAATACAAGCGTGACATTCAGAGTCATATACGACTACATCTTTACGATCAAGCAATGAATCAATAACAGACATGATTCCTTGGTAGCCATAGTTTAATAGGTATGATTTTTCTTTTCCAACGAATGCTGCCAATTCATCTTCAAGCTTCTCATGAAGGCTAGTTTGACCAGACATCATTCGTGCTCCCATAGGATAGGCAGCTCCCCATTTTGCCGCTGCATCCGCATCAGCCTTTCTTACTTCTGGGTGATTAGCAAGTCCGAGGTAATTATTCAAACTCCAGGTAAGTACTTCCTTCCCCTGAAACATCATTCTTGGGGCGATTTCACCTTCTAGTTTGGGAAATGAGAAATAACCATCAGCAAACTCAGAGTGTTTGCCTAGGGGTCCCATATTCGTCTTTAATTTTGCAAATAAATCCAAAGCGTTTGATTTTAAGTGATCGAGTCTTATTGATTAATTCAATAAACCGCCAAAAATAAAACTTAAATACCTCCAAAGCAAAAATCCACGTCCGATTCACCTGATTCTTTACAAAGCTCAGATTTATTTCTTTATTTCGCTTATAGACTTACCAAACCCAAAAACTTTAGTACAAATGCCGGAAATCAAAAAGCTCCTTGTAGCCAATCGTGGGGAAATCAGCCTAAGAATTATGCGGACTGCCCGCGAGATGGGGATTGCTACAGTTGCTGTTTTTAGTGAAGCTGATCGGCTGTCCCCACATGTGATGTATGCGGATGAAGCCATTTGTTTGGGGCCAGCTCCTTCTTCTGAATCATATTTATTAGGTGATAAAATTATCAGGATGGCAAAGGAATTAGGAGTGGACGCGATTCATCCTGGATATGGATTCCTTTCTGAAAATGAAAACTTTGCAAGGCTGGTAGCAGAGTCTGGGATAGTTTTCGTAGGACCTTCTCCCGAATCAATCCGGGTCATGGGTAGTAAATTAGCAGCCAAACAGGCAGTCGCTAAATATAATATCCCACTCGTTCCAGGCACAGAAGAGGCAATATCAGATCTTGGAGAAGCAAAGAAGCGGGCGCTTGAAATTGGCTACCCTATTTTGATCAAAGCAAGCGCTGGAGGCGGAGGTAAAGGAATGCGGGTCGTAGATAATGAAGGAGAATTCGAAGAACAAATGCAGCGAGCAGTCAGTGAAGCTAAATCTGCTTTCGGGGATGGTGCAGTATTTATTGAAAAATTTATTACTTCTCCCAGACATATCGAGATTCAAGTTTTAGGAGATCAACATGGCAATGTGGTTCATTTATTTGAGCGTGAGTGTTCGATCCAGCGAAGGCATCAAAAAGTGATTGAGGAAGCGCCATCAGCAGTTGTATCAGAAGAAATGCGAAGTGCAATGGGAAAGGCAGCGGTAGGAGTGGCCAAAGCTTGTGATTATTATGGAGCTGGAACAGTCGAATTTATTGTAGATGATAAATTGAATTTCTATTTCTTGGAAATGAATACCCGATTGCAAGTCGAGCATCCAGTAACTGAAATGATAACTGGAAAAGATTTGGTGCGAGAGCAATTGAAGATTGCATCGGGGATGCCTCTTGATTTCAAACAAGAAGATTTGAAAATCAATGGCCATGCTGTAGAAGTTCGAGTATATGCTGAAGATCCCAAAAATAATTTTCTTCCGGACATAGGAACACTTGAGACTTATAAACGTCCACAAGGTCCTGGAATACGAGTTGATGATGGGTTTGAGGAAGGGATGACAATTCCTATTTATTATGATCCAATGATTGCCAAGCTGATTACACATGCTGCAAATAGAGAATCAGCAATTGATCGAATGCTTCGAGCTATTGATGATTATAAGATCTCTGGAATTCAAACCACTTTAGATTTTTGCAAGTTTGCACTGACTCATGAAGCTTTTCGGTCTGGGAACTTTGATACAAAATTTGTAGAAAATTACTTTAGTCCTGCCGTTTTAGAACCTAGTTTTGAGTCCAAGGAGTTGGAATTATTGGCTGCCTTAGCAGTGGAATTTTTCACTAACTCTGAACCTAAATCCAATTCACAAAACAAAAAATCCGCTGATACTGCTTGGCGGAAGAGATTAAATTAAAATGGCTGAAATTTTACCTATCAAAGGTTGGCGATATGCTGAGGAGTATTCCTCGAAAATTGAACAATTTACAGCACCTCTATTTGATGTGGTTTCTGCAAAACAACGGAAACTTCTGTATGAGAACCCTTTAAATAGTATTCATCTTTCTGTCCCGCGCGGTGATAATCCAACTGAAGAAGCTGCGTCAACCTTAGCTGACTGGAAAACTCACAAAATTTTAGAACAGGATCAACTACCAGGTATTTATGTGTATTACCAATATTTTCGGTTGCCTGGTGAGCAGGAGGAACGTTGTAGAAAAGGGTTTATTTGTCAAATAAAGGCCTACGATTGGGATGAAAAAATAATTTTTCGGCATGAAAACACAATTGTTTCTGCTGTAAATGACCGAATAGAACTATTAAAAAATACAGAAATCCAAGCAAGCCCGACGCATGGGCTGTACGAGGATCCTGATGAAATCCTTGAATCCTTTATGGATGCAGCAATTGAGTCTCCATTGTATGAATTAGAAGATTACCAGGGTGTTCGCGAAGTGTTAGCTGTAATTCATGATGCTTCGATTATCGGTAAATTTCTTGAAGTCTTAGCAGATAAAAATGTCATCCTTGCAGATGGACATCACCGACTAGAAGGTGCAATAGCCTACCGTAAAATTCAGTCTAATTCATATGCTGATGAAAAATGGAAAGGTTCAGATTACCATATGATGTACCTCACCAATACTTCTGGAAATCATTTAAAGATTCTCCCAACGCACCGTATTTATTATGGATTGGGATTTTCCGATAAAGAGTTTCTTGAAAAACTCGGGGAATGGTTTGAAATAAAAACCTTTGGTGACCCAGAGGAATTGGGGATTTATGCATTTCATAAACCTTGGACCTTCGGACTTGCGATTGGTGATACCAGTTATATCCTTCAATTGACGAAAGAAAACTTCGAAAAATTCAATCAACACCTGCCTGACCCGGTAAGAAAACTTGATTTGGTAGTTTTACATGAGCTGGTTTTTTCTAGAATTCTCGGAATCTCCTTAGAGGATCAGCGTAATTCAGCCCAACTGGTTTATGAGCGGAATTTTCCAAGGTGTATTCAAGAGGTGGAGTCAGGCCGTGCAAGTTTTGCTATTATTACTCAGGAAGTCGAGATGTCGCAAGTTTTAGACGTTTGTCGTTCTGGGCACGTTCTCCCGCAAAAGTCGACCTATTTCTATCCAAAAGCATTGGGAGGATTGTTATTTGCAAGTATTAATCAATCGGAGTTTGAATTTGACTACCAAGCCTATGTTCAGTAATCTAAACGGAAAAAAAATTATTCTAGGCTCCAACTCCCCTAGAAGACAGGAGTTGTTAAAAGGTTTGGAAGTTGATTTTGAAGTTAAAGTCAATCCTGTAGATGAAATCGTTCCTGTAGATTTGAAACCGGAATATGTAGCTGCATATCTTTCGAAATTGAAATCAGAAGCTTTCGGTTCGTTGGAGGAAAATGTAATTGTGATTACTTCAGATACAGTGGTAATTGAAAAAAATCACCTGCTTGGAAAGCCGGAGACAGAACAAGAAGCATTTGACATGCTAAAAAGTTTGTCTGGAGCAACCCATAGTGTAATGACAGCAGTTACGCTCCGGTCTACAAACAAGCAAATCACAGTTGAAGATGAAACATTAGTAACGTTTCGTTTTTTGGAAGAGGAAGAGATCTGGCACTATATCCATACCTATAAGCCATTTGATAAAGCAGGGGCTTATGGGATTCAAGAATGGATAGGCTTTATGGGAGTAACCCGAATTGAGGGCTCTTACTATAATGTGATGGGATTTCCGCTCCATTTGATTTATGAACAATTAAAAAAATGGTAAATAAAAAAAGCCTTTTCAAAATCGAAAAGGCTTTTTTTCTTTGTCTGAAAGGATCTTATTCTTCTTTTGGCGGTACTATTTTGCCGGCGCTAATTTTTATTTTATCCCCTTCTTTCAATTCCTTGCTGACAATGAAGTAAGGACCTGAAACTATTTCATCTCCTTCTTTTAAGCCTTCCAATACCTCAATGTTTTGGAAATCAGAAATTCCAGTTTTAATAACCTTCACTTT
>JAHEBE010000025.1 GCA_024642365.1 Algoriphagus sp. | reverse complement strand
AAGCCGAGAGCCTTTTGAATAATTAATTCAATTCTTCGGGCTCGTTTTTTAAGAAGTCTTCTACCATCGAGGAGGTGATTACTCCTTCTTTCATCCCCCAAATGTTATAGAGATAGGTGCTGATCTGAGCAATTTCCAACGGCTTGAGTTGTGGATTGCCAGGCATATCTTGACTATAAATTTCACCGTTTACCTTTACCTCGCCTTTCATTCCGTTTCGCATGATCCAAACCGTCCGCGGTATGCTTGCTTTGAAATAATCTGCATTTTTCAATGGTGGGATTAATTTCCCAAGGCCTTCTCCATCGGATTGATGACAATTTGCACAATAGTTTTCGTAAAGGGCTTTCCCAGGGATAGCAAATTGCATGACCTCAGAATCGGAGATTTCTGCCAATGAATTTTCTGAATTGCTGGCTTTAGGTGCGCATGAAGCCAACACAAAAAAAATCAAAATTAACCGACTCATTTTTTAAGAAGCTTTGGTATATCTGCCAGTAAGCGGTCTACTTGATCTGATTTGGTTCCATCATAAACTCCCCGAATATAACCTTCCTGATCAATCAGGATAAAAGCGCCTGTGTGTACAAAACCTCCTGGTTCATCAGAATCTGACATGGCAGTGGTGATGTAGCTGGTTTGAGCGAGTTCAAAGATTTTTTCCTGATCTCCTGTCAAAAAATTCCAAGTGGAGGCATCTTCGATTCCAAGTTTTTGAGAATAATCTCTGAGAACCTCTTGGGTATCAAAAGTCGGGTCAATGGAATGGCTCAAGATGAGGAATTCAGGATTTGACTCAAATTTTTCAAAAACCCGAAGCATCTCTTTTTTCATAATGGGACAAATCGTCGGGCAAGAAGTAAAGAAAAAATCAGCGACATACACTTTTCCAGTAACTGATGCACTGCTTACCGAATCGCCCATTTGATTGATGAATGAAAAATCAGCAATCTGATGATAAACAGTGTCTTGACCCTCAATGTACCAATTGCCTAATTTCGGCAGAGGCATTTCAGCTGTTTTGGTAGAATTCGTACAGCTCCAAAGGAAGAAACTAATCAACGCTGCTACTAGAATATTTATTCGGTAATTCATTGCTTTAGGTGTTTTTTCGATACTTTTTATACAATCGGATTGCAATCATCAAGCTGATCCCTAGCCCGATTAAACCAGCAATTCCCCAAACCATTTGAAGCGTATTTTTTAATACAATCAAAAACACAATGGCAAATAAGAGGAGCGTGCTTGCCTCATTCCATAATCTCAACTGAGTTGAAGTCCATCTAGTTCTTCCGACTTGTAATTCTTTGAAAAGTTTATGACATCCTAAGTGGTAAAGGTAAAGCAAGGCCACAAACCCAAGTTTTGCCTGCATAAATTCCTGTTCCAAATAACCCCATCGATAGCTTAAAACCCATGCCCCAAAAATTAAAGTTAAAATTGCTGATGGCCAAGTAATGATATACCAAAGTCGGGAAGCCATCAAATCGAGTTGAGGCTTGAGGATGTTTCGTTCAGTTAATGGCCGCTCCATCGCTTCGGTTTGGTAGATAAAAAGCCGAACAATGTAAAATAAGCCTGCAAACCAGGTGACGACGAAAATGATATGAAGTGCTTTGATGTACTCGAATCCCATTCTCAGAATTTTCGGCTAAATTAAGGCCTAATCTTTACAACCGCACTTTAATTTTGAAAAGCACTCGTCTCATTTTCTATATTCTTACCGCCGCAGTCGCCATTCTGGTGATTTTTATTGCCAAGGAGTCCTTTTTTCAACCGGGACAAGAGCGATTTGAAGGAAAATTCAACCTGTTGGAAGCTTATCGAAATGAAAACAATACGGGTCCAGTGATTCGAATCTACGCTGTCACTGCATTAGATTCTGATTTGGGTTGGATGGAAGCTTATGGGAATTCACTTCCGCATACGAAATATGGAAAAACGATTGTTTTTTTCTTTTCTGCAGAAGGTAAGTTACCGCTGGAACTATCCCCAAAAGCCCCCTATTTTAATGAAGATTTGAAACCTTATTTACTGGCGAGCTATGAGAAAACCCCCATGGCTGAAGTAAGATTTAAAAAAGAAAATGAGTAAGCGCTTATCCTTAGAGGAATACAAAAGTGGAATTCTGTCCGGCAATCGGGCGGTTTTAAGTCGTGCAATCACTCTAATCGAAAGCACGCTAGCTGCTGATTCTGAATTGGCATCCCAATTAGTGCAGGAGATTTTACCGGCTACTGGAAAATCGATTCGAATAGGAATTACAGGTGTACCTGGAGTGGGGAAAAGCACATTTATTGAATCTTTTGGAAGTATGCTTTTGGAGAAAGGTCATCAAGTTGCTGTTTTAGCGGTGGATCCTTCAAGTCAAAAAACCAAAGGAAGTATCCTCGGAGATAAAACCCGGATGGAAAAATTGTCTTCGGATAAACGCGCTTTTATTCGTCCGAGCCCCACCGGCTCAACCCTTGGAGGTGTCAGCGCCAAAACTCGGGAAGCAATGCTACTTTGTGAGGCGGCCGGATTTAATGTGATCTTAATAGAAACCGTAGGGGTGGGGCAATCTGAAACTGCCGTGAAAGGAATGGTGGACTTCTTCCTTTTATTGATGTTGGCAGGTGCGGGTGACGAATTGCAAGGGATCAAAAAAGGGATTATGGAAATGGCAGACGGATTATTCATAAACAAAGCCGAAGGTAAAAACCTCATTGAAGCAAAAAAGGCCAAAGCGAATTACTCCAATGCACTTCATCTTTTCCCAATGTCAGAAAATGGCTGGTCACCAAAAGTTTTTCTCGGTTCTTCTCTTGATGGGAATGGATTGGAAGAGGTCTGGGAGATGATTTGTTCTTTTGAAGCCATCACCCTAGAGCGCGGATTTTGGAAGAAAAATCGTGAAAATCAACGTTTAAATTGGCTTAATGAGGCTGTACAGGATTTGTTGGGAAAAGCATTTGTCGCAAACAAGGAAGTCAATACATTACTCGAAAAATCGGCCTTGCAAATCAAATCCGGAGCGCTCAATCCGATGATTTTGGCCAAACATTTAACCAAGCTTTTCCTGAAATCATGAGATCCTTTTTATTCCTTTTTTTTCTACTAATTCTTGCTTGTTCTTCTGATAGATCAGCAGAAGAAGTGCTTTCGAAATCCTCCAGCAAACGGTTTACAAAGAAGACATGTGTCGATGAGTCCTGTGCAAAGGTCGATCTCCATTGGCCGGAATTTGGGTCAAATGAAGTAGGGAATCGCGTAAATCTTGCCATTCAAAATCAAATGCTTAGCTATTTTTATGGCGATTCGTCAGCCAAATCTTTTGAAGAGCAGGCGAGTATTTATTTACAAGATTTCGAGAAAACTAAAGCGGAATTTCCCGATATGCCTGGTGATTGGGAGATGGAAATAAAGGCTGAAGTCAGTTTTGATTCATTAAACACCCTGAGTATCCAATTCACCGAATTCAATTATAGTGGAGGTGCCCATCCTAATTCCAGTTCCTACTTCATGAATTTTGATCGGAAGACAGGGGAGTATTTGCCTATCGATCGATTGATTTTGGATCAAGCCAAGTTGCTTTCTTTGGCTGAAAAGGCGTTTCGCGAATATCATTCCGTACCTGATTCTGTCTCTTTGGAATCTGACGGACGATTTTTTCTGCCAGAAACGGGTTTCTTCCTCCCCAATGCCATGGGATTCAATGGGGAAGAATTTCTTTTGATCTACAATCCTTACGAAATCGGGCCCTATTCCATGGGCTTCACAGAGCTGAATT
The DNA here is from genome assembly GCA_024642365.1 of Algoriphagus sp. Lineage (GTDB taxonomy): Bacteria > Bacteroidota > Bacteroidia > Cytophagales > Cyclobacteriaceae > Algoriphagus. Next base: position 14,527 of record JAHEBE010000025.1, on the reverse strand, counting down.
TTTCTCTGGAAGAGTTAGATGGAATCTTGAGGAAATAATGGAAACCTTTTCCAACCTCAATAGATTAAAAACCCTGAAGGGCCTCTCCCGACTGATATTTCTGAATCCAGCTGACCATTTTTAAGATAGATGCTGACTGTTCCATTTCCTTGGAAACCCTTGGAATTTGCGAGGTAAAGCAACTCGCGCTGTGAATCAAATCCAATTCCATAAAATCCGGTCCCTGTGATCCAGTTTGTTTCTACTGTTGAATTAGACAAAGAAACTCGAGCGACAGCATCTTGATAAGCCGGCCAGCCCGAACTTGTCAACACGTAAATCAAACCAGCTTTGTCAAAAGCCATCCGCGAAGTAGCATTTGCAAGTGGGATCGTGAGGAGGCTTGCTTTGCTGAGATTGTCCAATTGGAACGATTGAAAATAAATCTCTTTAGCTCCTGTGGAGTACAACCAGAGTTTTCCATTTACTTCAAAGAATTGCTGCGGATTCCCGGATACTTCTAGAGTTTTTAGAAGGGATTCAGTTTCAGTATCAATGATCTCTACCTTTCCTTCCTCCGAACCAGCCACGAACACATACTTTCCATAAGTGAAAAGATCTTCGGGCTTGTTGGAAACTTGGATCTTCTTTTTGATACTGCCGCCATTCAATCCTTCGACCACTGCGATGTAGGAATCGGGTGTATTATAATCGCTGTCGTAAGGACCGTAATCGCTGATAAATAATTTATTCCCTACTACTTCTAAGGATCTTGCTTGGTCCAAATCGTTTGCAATAGTACCCAAGCTTTTGAAGTCTCCGGGGTTTACGATTTCGACCTTTCCCGTATTGGCTACGAGGTATAATCGATCTTCGGTCAAGACCATGTCTTCCAATAATCCAGCAAATGGGCGATTATTACTCGCTTCAAAAATGTCTGTCTTTAGTTCTTTTGAGCTTGGATCAAAATGAAAGACTTCTCCATCGTTACTCCCGAAAGCGCCTTCATTCATGATCAAAACTCCCGTTTCATATTGGCCAAGTGGGCGCTCAGAAGTAGAATCGTCGCAAGAAAATAACAAAGTAGAAAAGGCAATCGCCCAGACAAGGTGGTTTAGTTTTAGCTTCATATTTGGATAGATAGTGTGAAATGAAATGATCTTCCGGGCATTGCTCGGAGGTAGAGGACTTGATATTCTGTATTGAATAGGTTGTTGATTTGAAAATTGACCGGAATCTGAATTTTTCCTATTTGAACCTTCTGGTAGGATAGGCCAAAATTGACCAATTGGAACGAAGGCATGGTCCGCGGACCATCTGTGGTGACTTGTCGCTGACCTACGAAAAATGATTGGATGGAAAAGGTGAGGCCATTCTTTTCTAATGCAATTTTCCCGTTTGCCTGATGTTGTGGGGTGTAGGGAAGCTGATTTCCTTTACCAGAGTCATTTCCATCAATTCCTTTGATAGAAATCGCGCGGCTCCAAGTGTAAGACCAATTGGCATGAATGTTCCAGGATGAAAATTGCGTTTTGGCCGAACCTTGATATTCAATTCCTTGATTTAAAACCTCTCGAATATTTTCAGGAACCCAACTACTTCCTTTGGGTAGCCAGATGATCCAATTATCCACGTTCATTCGATAATAGGTCAGGCTATTTTCTAGGTTCGCTACCGTATTAGTTGTCCAATTCAAGCCGACTTCGCCACTTTTACTTTCCTCGGGGAGCAAGTTCGGATTCCCGCCAGGTTCCCAAAACCGATCATTTAGAGTCGGGATCTTTATCCCTTTTGCCAGCGAAGCCTGAATAATTAATTCATTTGATTCATTCTTCCAGATTTCCCAATCAGCGCCCAAACTAGGAATGAATGGTTCAAACTGATCTTGGTAGAGCAATTCTCGAAGATTGAGAGAAATCTTAATTTTTTGGTTTGGTTCAAAGCGAAAGGATTGATACGTCTCTATTCGCTGATCATTTGCCTGGTAAGTGCTGAGAATTCCTTGGATGGAATTTAGCCGAATGCCTGTCTTTAAATTCCACTTGGAAGAAACTGTCACATCATAATCAGTCGATAGAAAAAATTGGCGGGTTAGATTTTCACTCTGATTGAAAATTTGATTGTCTTGGACGAAGCCTGTTTTTAGGTTGAGAACAGACTTTTCTCCAAATCTGAAATAATCAATTACCAGTCTGAAATTTTGATCTTCTTGCTGATCTTGGGTCATTGATCCCATGACAGGTTGGATCTCGCGTGCTGCTTGATTGTACCAAAAACTGGCTTTCAGCTGTTTCGAAAGATCAAGATTCCAAGCCAAGTCCTGAACAATCCCAACTTGGCTTACTGCTGAATTAGCTGCTTTTTTTTCAGGAGTACCTGCTTGGCTCAAGTCGTTGAAAGGGAAGTTATTTTCTACGGATTCGCGATAAATCTTCGTTTGAGAGCTAAAATTCGCTGTTGAATAAGCAGCTTTAATTGAGCTATTAAACTGTCCGAAGCTTCCAAACTGTTGAATGAAATTTCCTTGAAAGCCCTTTCCAAATTCAGTTTTGGAATTTAAATGCAGAGACCCTCCGATGGCTTCATTTCCAAAAAGAGCCCCGCCACTTCCAAACTGGACCCCCACCTGATCCACCCCCTGAATAGGCAATATGGATAAGTCCGACTGCCCTAAGGAGGGGCTATTAATAGGAAGTCCATTCCAAAAAACAGCAGTGTGACCCGCCGAAGTGCCTCTGAATGAAGGCGATTGAAGCATTCCAGCTCCATATTGCCTGATAAAAATTGGGGAATTCTCTTGAAGTAGATCTCCGAGTGACCTCCCAAAATATTCCTTAAGTTCTATGGAAGAAAAGGTTTGGATTTTTTGTCCTTGCGTAAACTGGCTTAAATCTGGGGCATAGACTGCCACTTGAGCCAGATGCACAGTGTCTTGGACTTGCGGTGGAATGCCGAAAATCAATCCTATCCAAAGTAAAACATTCATCCCTGATCGAATTAAAAATAAATTCGATTCGGACTTGAAGAGAAATAAGAAGAAATGAAACTAAGGCTAGGGAGAATTCTCACAACCTTTTGAGGCAGATCTTCATCGCTTTTCCTCCGAAAGCTTCGAATCATAGAATCAGGCAGGTCTCCTGGCTTACCTTGATTTGCCGCCTTCTCACCCAAATAGGACAATGGCTTTTGTGACAAATCACGAGTGGATTTCTCCACAGGTGTTACAGTTGCGGGGACAGCTTCGGATTTTACCGAATTCCCTTTTAATCCCAAGCGCTCTAATGCGAGTTTGGGAACCTATTTCCGATGCAAACTTAGCTTAATTCCAAACCAAAAAAAGAACATCCAACTTCTTTTTTGGAAAGGGGGACAGCAAATCATTACTTTGCTGACTAATAAATCACAGAATTCTGGTGAGAACCCAACTTCAATTCATTCTTTGCATAAGTATACTTTCACTCATTTTTGGGTGTAAAACTGAATCTGAAAAAGCAGTTGGTTTTTCCGAAAAAGTCGAGCTTTCTTATGCGAAAGGCTTCTCTATTGCTAAGGGGGATGGTTTTTGGAAAATTCAAGTGACTCAGCCATGGACTGGTTCGGATCAAACTTTCAACTATTTGATTGTAGAGGAAAATCGAACAGCGCCAGCTGGGGACTTTGATGCAGTCATTCAGCTTCCCGTCGAAAGCGTAATCTTAACATCCACTACTCAAATTCCACATTTGGATTTAACAGGTCAAACCGGAAAGCTAATCGGCTTTCCCCAAACGGATTTGATTTCATCAGAAAAAGCAAGACGATTAATTGATTCGGGTAAAGTTCGGGATCTTGGGAAAGGTCCGGCAGCAAACCCTGAATTGATTATTGAGCTTAATCCAGATTGGATTATGATTTCCACTTTGGGGGATGATTTGCGCTACTTGGATTTACTCAAAACAGCTGAGATTCCAGCAATTATTAATGGAGAATATGTCGAGCAACATCCGCTTGGAAGAGCAGAATGGATTAAACTTACGGGAATTTTACTCGGTGAATATGAGGGGGCAAAGGCTGTCTTTGAGGAAATAGAAACTGCCTATTTGGAGGCAGAGAAATTAGCCAAAAAAATTCCCGATGCTCAAAAGCCGAGCGTACTTAGCGGGGTTATTTACCAAGATATTTGGTATGCTCCTGGAAGTGAAAGTTGGGGCGCTCAAATTCTCAATAATGCAGGAGGAAGATACGTTTTCGCGGAGGAGATTGGTACAGGAAGTCTGCAACTCAACTATGAGTTTGTATTAGACCAAGCTATGGAATCAGATTTTTGGATTGGTTCGGCGGATTTTGCTTCCTTAGAAAAAATGGCTGAAGTCGAGCCAAGGTATAAAGCGATCAAAGCGTTTAAGCAAGGTCGCGTTTTCACTTATACCCATAAAAAAGGCAAAACAGGAGGTTTAGAATACTTTGAATTGGGTTATATGAGGCCGGACCTTATTCTGAAAGACTTGATGAAAATCCTTCACCCAGAATTACTTCCGGACTATGAGTTGTATTTTTATAATCAACTAGATGAAAAATAGCCGTCAGATCCTACTCTTTTTTTTGCTAGTCCTTGTATTGGTTTTTAGCTTCTTGTTGAACATCAGTCTGGGATCAGTTTCAATTTATCCGAATGAAATTTTTGAAGGGTTATTTGCTAACTCATGGCTTAAAAACTCACATGCTCAAATTATTCTAAACTACCGATTACCCAAAGCGCTGGTTGCAGTTTTAGCGGGCGTCGGCCTAAGCTTGAGTGGGCTTCAGATGCAAACCTTTTTTAGAAATCCACTTGCGGGGCCATTCGTATTGGGGATAAGTTCAGGGGCTGGTCTAGGTGTCGCGATATTGATGTTGGCTGGTTCTGCTTTTGGCATTGCTGCGCTCAGTGGAGGGATGAGTGCCTGGGCAATTGTCGGTGCAGGAACCTTGGGAGCAGGATTAGTTATGGTTTTGGTGAGTCTGGTGGCCTGGAGAATTCAGGATAGCATGACCTTGTTGATCATCGGATTAATGTTTGGTTCTGCTGTTTCAGCCATCGTTTCAGTTCTTTCCTATTTCTCAGGGGCAGATGCTTTAAAGCTTTTCACAGTTTGGTCAATGGGAAGTTTGGGCGGGCTGAATTGGTCTCAAGTGAGCGTATTATCGCTGGTAGTAGTAGTGGGTATTATGCCAATTATTATATCCGTAAAATCATATAATGCGATGTTGCTTGGCGAGCGGTATGCCAAAAGTATGGGCGTCAACCCTACTTACCTTCGCTGGATGATGATCATCAGTACAGGCCTACTGGCTGGGAGCATTACGGCATTTTGTGGCCCAATTGCTTTTGTGGGAATTGCGGTTCCACATTTAGCTCGCATGATCTGGAAGAGTGCAGATCATCGAGTCCTATTCCCAGCTTCCGCTATTATTGGTTCTATTTTGCTGCTCCTTTGCGATGCAGCAAGTCAGCTTCCTGGTTCGGCCCAGATGCTTCCCATTAATGCTGTGACTTCTTTGGTAGGTGCGCCTATTGTGATCGGATTGGTCTTGAGAAAAAACTTCAGTAAAGAATTCTAAGCTATGAAGAAATCAGTCCTAATTGCTAAGAATTTAACGCTTGGATATTTCTCAGGAAAATCTAAAAAACCAGTACTTAAAAACCTCAGTTTCCAACTTTTTGAAAATGAATTAACCTGTTTGCTTGGCCCAAATGGGGTAGGAAAATCGACATTGGTCAAGTCAATTCTCGGTCAGTTACCTACTTGGGAAGGGGAGTTAAGTTTGAATGGAAAACTGATCGACACTTTTTCAAATTTGGAGCTTTCCAAACAACTTTCCGTCGTACTTTCCGAACCTGTTTTTCCGGGAAATATGACGGTTGGTCAGTTGGTTGCCTTGGGAAGAATTCCACATACCGGTTGGACGGGGAGATTGGACAACCATGATCGAGGATTAATCGAAAATGCGTTATACCTGACCAAAATGGAGTCATTGAAGGACGAGCGATTGGTAGAAATCAGTGATGGGCAGCGGCAAAAAGCGATGATTGCTCGGGCACTAGCCCAAGATGGGAAAGTGATGGTTTTGGATGAACCAACTGCCCATTTGGATTTGGTGAATCGTTATCAAATCATGCATTTGCTCCGGGATATTGCTTCTAAACAGGGAAAATCGATTTTGGTAGTTACCCATGATTTGGAAATAGCGCTCGAAACAGCGGATCGGCTTTTATTACTGAATGAATCTCTTCCCTTAATCTCTGGTTTGCCGGAAGATCTTGTTTTGACTGGTCAACTTGACCGGCTCTTACCTGGCGAGGAGTTTCAGTTTAATATCGAAAAAGGAAAGATCGAGCAAAAAAATATCGATTCAGAAGTGATCCTTAAGGGAAATCAGACCATCGCTTTTTGGGTGAAAAAAGCCCTTCAAAAAGCGAATATTCGCAGACTCAATGCACCAATTTTTATTACTGAGGGAGATTTTACCCTTATTTATTTGGAGAAAGAGTTCCATCGAATCGGTGATTTAATTGACTTTCTTGGGGAAAGTTGAAATTGGAATTGAACAGGCTTTTTACTTTTTGATAGGCGCTTTTTATAAAATCGAAAAAGATTATTTATATATTTGTCATACTAATTATTTGTATGACACAAGAACAATTCGCCAGGTATTCTTTTCTTCTCGATCGCACAGCGCGAAAGGTGAAACAATATGCCCAGCAACAGTTTAAGTCAGGAGACTTTGATGTGACGGTGGACCAATGGTTGGTATTAAAAAATCTTTCTGAAAACGGTCATTTGAGTCAAACCGAATTAGCCAATTTGGTTTTCAAAGACCATCCTACACTGACACGGATTCTTGATTTGCTTTGCAAGAAAGGGTACGTGGAGCGCGTGCCACATCCAATGGATCGTCGAAGTTTTCAATTGCACCTGACCGCGTCAGGTTTGTCAAAAGTGAGCGCTCTTCGGCCAAAAATCCTAGAAATTCGAGAGAAGGCTTGGGAAAATCTTTCTGATCGGGATTTCCAGGAGTTTAAGCGGATTTTGGACACGATTTATCAAAATCTGGGAGGTCAGGAGTTAGAGGAATAGATTAGTAATGGAATAGTTATAGAAGAACAAAATTGAATTTTCAAGGGTTTTCCCATAAAGTCTAAAACGAATGATTCACACAGATCTTTGTATTATCGGAGCCGGCCCAGTAGGCCTATTTGCAGTTTTTGAGGCAGGATTGCTCAAAATGCGTTGTCATTTGATCGATGCTTTGCCACAAATCGGGGGACAGCTGTCTGAGATCTATCCTCAAAAACCAATTTATGATATCCCTGGTTATCCTGAAGTAAAAGCACAGGACCTAGTCGATAATCTGATGGAGCAGGCGAAGCCTTTCAAGCCGACTTTTACATTAGGCGAGCGGGTAGATCATTTGGATAAGCAGGCCGATGGTTCATTTATCGTCACCACGAGCGACAAAACACATGTCCATGCAAAAGTAATTATCATCGCAGGTGGATTGGGATGTTTTGAGCCAAGGAAGCCAGTTTTGGAAAATCTTGAAAAATTTGAAGGAAAGGGAATTACCTACATGGTAAAAGACCCGGAAACATTCAGAAATAAAAAAGTGGTCATCGCAGGTGGAGGTGATTCAGCATTGGATTGGGCTATTTACCTTTCTAAGGTATCCGAGCGAGTGACTTTGGTGCATCGAAATGAGACTTTCCGCGGGGCGCCGGATTCTGCTGCAAAAGTATTTGACTTAGCCAACCAAGGTAAGATCGACCTGATCCTTTCTGCCAATCTGAAGGAAGTGAATGGAAACGGGAAACTGGATAAAGTGATCTTGGAAGGAAAATCTAAAGAAGAAATCCAATTGGATGCGGATTACTTGATTCCACTTTTCGGTCTAAGCCCGAAACTTGGTCCAATTGCAGAATGGGGATTGACAATTGATAAAAATGCGATAGAGGTAGATACACGAGATTACTCCACAGGAGTTGAGCGAATCTATGCCATTGGCGATATCAACACCTATCCTGGTAAGTTGAAATTAATTCTTTGTGGTTTCCATGAGGCAGCGATTATGATGCATTCTGCTTTCAAATTTGTTTATCCTGACCAAAAATTAAGCTTCAAATACACGACAGTCAATGGTGTAAACGCATTTTAATTCTATTTTAGCAGCATGGTAAATTTCACGGTAGAAGATCAGGAAGGCAATCGTCAGGCTCACGAAGCTCCAGAAGATATGGGATTAAGCTTGATGGAAATCTTGAAAGCTTATGAATATCCAGTTTTGGCCACTTGTGGTGGGATGGCACTTTGTGCGACCTGTCATGTGGAGATTTTGGAAGGTAAAGACGGATTGGGTGAGGCTACTGATGTGGAGCTGGATCAATTGGAAAACCTTCCGGAATACTATCCCACTTCGCGCTTAGCTTGTCAAATTCGAATCGGAGACATCTTGGAAGGTGCCGTAGTGAAGTTGAGAGGAGAGGACGTAGTTTGATTTGAAATTTTAGAATTGTTAAAAAAATATAAACCACCTGGCGACGGGTGGTTTTTTTGTTTTATAGAAAATCATCTTGATTTTTTAGTGGATCATTTTACCTGCGTTTTAAAAAATAGAGGATGTAGTCCTTTTCAAAGGAAAGTGTTATTTTATTGAATTAATACCGTTTAATATGAAAAAAATCTTTTCCCTAATAGTAATGATTTCTTGCTTTTCCTTAATCGGAATGGCACAGACAACTCCAAAGCAAAAATCAGATTCCAACGATATACTCCATTTGATCAATCAGTATTCTGCCGCTAGAGATACTCGAGATACGGTTTTATTGCGCCAAATTTTAACGCATGATGTCGATCAATTGGTTTCATCAGGAGAGTGGCGGAGTGGGATAGCCGCAGCAACTAAAGGAATGCTGAACAGTTCGACATCGAATCCAGGCGAGCGGAAATTGACTGTAGAGAAAATTAAATTTCTGGGCGAAACTGCAGCACTAGTAGATGCACGGTATATCATCACTAATCCAGATCAGACCCAGCGAAAAATGTGGAGTAGCTTTGTGGTTGTCAAGCCAAAAGATACTTGGCAAATCGCAGCGATTCGAAATATGCTCCCCACTAATGAGAATTGATTAATTTTGGAAATGCGAAATTTCTCAGTGATTCTCCTTGCCGTATTGTTGTTTTGTCAGTGCAAACCAGCTGAAAATCCTCCCACACTTATTCTTTACAATGCTAAAGTTTGGACTGGAGAAAAGGATGATTCCTTTGTCGAGGCAATCGCAATTCGGGACAGCCTGATTATTGCCACCGGAAATTCAGAAACCATCCTTGCTTTAGCTGGACCAACTACTGAGTTGTTGGATCTGGAAGGGAAGTTGGTCACAGCTGGGTTCAATGATGCCCATATTCATTTTTTAGGCGGCTCTATGGGTTTAACCCAAGTCGAATTATCATCCGCTAAAACATTAGCTGCAGTTCTGGAGAGCACACTAAAATTCATTGCTGACAATCCCGAAAAAGAATGGATTACGGGGAGAGGATGGCAATACACTTTTTTCGAGTCGGGTCTTCCGGATCATGAGACCATGAGTGTACTGGATATAGAGAGACCTATATTCATCAAAGCTTATGATGGTCATTCGGCCTATGCAAATCCAAAAGCCATGGAACTTGCCGGGATTACGAATAAAACCGTGTTTGACGGTTTTGGAGAATTGGTTAAAGATGCTTCTGGAAATCCTACAGGTGCTTTGAAAGAGGATGCCATGTGGCTAGTTGGCAATCTCGTTCCAGAAGACAACTTCGAAGATCAATTAAATGGACTTCGAAAGGGTCTCGAATATGCTGCATCACTAGGAATTACTTCCGTACAGAATGCCAGTGGAACTGAAAATGACCTCAGACTTTTCCAAAAATTGTATGAAAATGGAGAACTGACGCTTCGCTATGCAGCTGCATTCTCAGTCTCAGAGCGTAGTACTTCAGAGCAATTGTCGCGTTTTGAATTTCTTAAAGACAGTGTCGGAATAGATAATCCATGGATTCGAGCTGACGCTATAAAATTCATGATCGATGGCGTTATCGAAGGGCATACAGGTTCGATGCTAGCGCCATATGCTGATTTGCCAGCCACCGATAATCTTGCCTATGGCCAATTGAATTTCAGCATTGATGGCTATCAGGACTTGGTCAAAAGATTAGATGCGAAAGGGTTTCGATTGTACACCCACGCCATAGGGGACCGAGGTGTTCGGGAGGTTTTAAACGCCTATGAAAAGGCAATCACGGAGAATAATTCCAAGGGAAAACGTCATCGTGTAGAGCACATCGAAACGATTCATCCGGATGACATCCCACGATTTGCCAAGGCTGGGATTCTACCCAGTATGGAGCCTATCCATGCAGAACCTGGCACCACTACTGTTTGGTCAAATGCAATAGGTGAGGAGCGGTTGCCTTATTCTTTTGCTTGGAGATCACTTTTGGATGCCGAGGCGCAATTGGTTTTCAGCAGCGATTGGCCAGCTTGCCTAAGTTTGGATCCGATTCGGGGAATTCATGATGCTGTAAACCGTAGAAACCCAAGTGGCTATCCAGCGGAAGGTTGGATTCCGGAACAAAAAATCTCGATTTTTGAAGCAATGAAGGCTTATACTTCAATGGGGGCATATTCTTCTTTCGAAGAAGAAAGAAAAGGATTCTTAAAAGCCGGTCAGCTAGCAGACCTTATTGTCCACTCTCAAGATTTATTTTCAATTGACCCGATGGAAATCCATCAGGTACAAGTAGAAATGACTTTTGTAGATGGGAAATTAGTTTATTCAAGAAAATAGAATTTCCTGAAAAGTTTAAACCTTGGTCTCAACTAGGCGTTTGATTTTGAAAATATGCAACGCATGAAAAACCCAATTATCCTACTCTCATTTTTTCTATTGCTTGGTTGTGACTTATCGACAAGAGAGAATGGTGATTTTTCTCCTATCGCACTCGACCAGCTTTTGGCAGAAATCAATCAGTTAGCTACGTCTGAAAACTGCATCAATGCCGCGGATTGGACATTTATTCCGTTAGGGAATAAGCCTTGTGGAGGTCCGATGAGCTACGTTGCTTACTCTAAAAAAATCGATGAAAAAAAGTTCTTGGAATTGGTGCAGGCCTACACAGAACTGCAAACTGATTACAACAAACGAACAGGGGCATCTTCTGACTGCTCATTAGTAGCTCGACCTTCGGGAGTGATCTGTGAAAACAGCAAAGCAGTATTGGTTTATTGATTTTCTAGGGCTGGATTTTTCCTCAATCTGTGAATACAATGATCGAGGGAACGATAATGATGGTAGACACTTTTCCAGATATTTCCTTTGTTAGCGGTTTTTAATTCTGGCTGTTTATCTATTCCTCCAGAATACCAATCTCCAAATTCATGGTCGATGAGGTAGGTATCGGTATAACTCCAAAGCTTTTCAAATTTCTCGAAATAGCGATGAGGATCATTTGGATATAATTCATCCATTAATAGTAATGCATTCATCCCTTCTGCTTGAGCCCACCAGTTTTTGGTGTCATGAGTAACTCTATATCCAGTTTTGAAATCATAGGCTTCATCATAAAATCCACCTGTTGATTCATCCCAACCCCTGTCAAGAGCTTGATCAACCATCTTTTTAGCAATCTGATGCGTGAGCGTGTCATGATTAAAACCAAGAATATGGGAAGCTTCAATCATTAAAAATGCTGTCTCCACATCATGGCCAAACGAAAGGTGATCTAAAAGATGATGCGATTCAATGATTTGTTCCGAGGAGTCTGCAAATGACACCGGAGTCCAGTCCGGATAAAGGAATAGCGTAAGATTCCCTTTTTCGGTGACAATTTTATCTCGGATTAAAAACAGCATTTCTTCCAGCCTATCTCTTAATAATGGATCTGGCCAAACTTGGTACAATTCGGTAAATGCTTCCAAAATATGAATCGAACTGTTTTGATCTTTATAACCGAAATCTGATGTGGATGGCGTTTCAGGCGTTCGGGTTAGTGGCTTTCCATCTCTTGCCAAATGCTGGTAATAACCTTTATGGATCGGGTCGTGGGCATTTGAATCTAACCAATAGAAAGCCTTTTTGGCTAATTCCAGTCCAGCTGGGTCGCCAGATTGTTCATAATAGGCAGCTAAGCCAAAAATTCCAAAAGCGTTTCCATAGGCAGTTTTGGTAGAATCACCTTTGACATTTCCTTCCTTATCCAAAAGCCAATAGAATCCTCCTTTTTCTTGATCCCAAAATTTATCTCTCAAAAACTCAAAGCCATGCTTGGCACCAAACTCAAAATAGGAGATTTCTGGGTGTCGGATTGCCGCTTTTGCATTGGTCCAGGTATGCCTCGCCTGGGTGACAATCATCTTGTCTTGATTTTCTGCAAGTTTGAAATCGTAAGTAAAAGCACTAAAAAAGCCCCCGTCTATCGAATCAATGGCCTTGGGATACCAACTCGCTAAAACTGAATTCGTCAAATTACCTTCCAATTCATTGGCAATGGCAAGCTTTTTTTCCTCCACGCTTTTATTCTTAGCCTGACAGGCAAAAAGCATGAGAATCGGCAATAAGTAGGACAGCGGCTGGAGTTTCATTTTTAGAAGGTTTATAAAAAAAACAGAGTCTATTTTCTCCATCAATTTAAAAAAATAAAAGCCGCATTTATCAATTTTAGAGTATCCATCGCCTTTTCCTGAAATGTTATTTTCAGAAAACCTCAAAATTGCATCTCACGATTTTTCCTAGTTACTTAGAAGGGCTTTCATCAAAATCCTTGATTTTCAAGGAGCCTACCAAACCCAAAAAACCTATGAAATATCAGGTCACCTTATCGCTAATTTTTTTAGGGTTTTTAGCCCTTTCCTGCCAAAAAACCACAGATGAATCGGCCATCGCCATTGAGAAAGTTTCGGTTGAAGGAGGGTTTATCTCCGGAAAAATGGATGCCTCCGGTGAAGTTAAAATTTTTAAAGGCGTGCCCTTCGCAACTCCTCCGCTTGGAGAGTTGCGATGGAAAGCCCCACAGCAGGTTCAACCATGGGAAGGAATTAAGGCATGTATTGAGAACCCAGCTGCTCCTATGCAAAATCCGCCGGTTCCTTTCTTTGCTTGGTCAGAGGAGTTTTTGATACCAAAAGAACCAATCTCTGAAGACTGTCTTTACTTGAATATTTGGACAGCAGCAGCGTCCACTGATGAGAAAAGGCCAGTGATGGTTTGGATTTATGGGGGAGGTTTTTCTTCCGGTGGGAATACTGTCCCATTGTATGACGGTGAAGATTTGGCCAAAAAAGGGATCGTGGTTGTTAATTTGAATTACCGCGTTGGTATTTTGGGCTTTTTTGCTCATCCCGAATTAAGCAGTGAGAATCCAGATCAGACTTCCGGTAACTATGGGATTTTGGATCAAATTGCCGCCCTCGAATGGGTAAAAAGGAATATAGAACAGTTCGGAGGAGATCCCGATAATGTCACTATTGCAGGACAATCAGCTGGATCATTTAGTGTAAATGCATTAGTGGTGGCTCCAAAGGCAAAAGGACTTTTTCATAAGGCTATTGCCCAAAGTGGAGGAATGTTTAATCGAGGTTCAGGACTTGTGTCTGGACTTTCGGGTGCTGAAGAACGCGGAAAAAATCTTTTGGATACCCTGGGGATTTCTTCCCTAGCGGAATTTCGCCAACTATCCGCTGATAGCTTACTTAAAATACCGGGAAGATATGGTCCAGTGATCGATGGAAAAGTAATTCCTGGGGTAATGGCTTCTTTCGAAAATGGTTCATTTTCTGATGTTCCGCTTCTTACGGGCTGGAATGCAGATGACCGCGTTTCCAGTCCTCCATCCATGAGTCCAGCGGAGTTTAAGGCCAATGCTAAAAAGCAATATGGCGGAAGAGCTGGCGAATATTTAGAACTTTTCCCTGCGGAAAGCCCTGAACAATTGGCTGAAACACAGGCGATGGCCTCCACTCTTTTTTTCGGATTACAAAATTACACTTGGGCCAAAATGCAAACTGAGAAAGGGCAAAAAGATGCATTCATGTATTTTTTCACCCGAGTACCACCTGGGGAACCCAATTATGGGGCTTTTCATTCAGCGGAATTTAGCTATGCATTACATACGCTGAGAAACTGGAAACGCCCTTTTGAGCAGGTTGATTTTGATTTGGAACAAAAGATGTCCAGCTATTGGGTCAATTTTGTGAAATATGGAAACCCAAATGGGGAAGGTTTGCCAGAATGGCCAGTTTTTGATCCGGAAAATCCACTTGTGATGGACTTAGGTGACGAAGTCAAAACCCGCGCACTCCCAAATTGGAGGCAGATGAAGTTTCTTGAAAGTCTAAATCAATAAGAAATGCTGGCATTATTGGGTCTTTTGACTATCCTCCTTCTTTTGATCTTGGTGATTTCAAAAAAGGCTTCACCTGTGATTGCTTTGATATTGATTCCTTTAATCACAGGGATTTTGGCTGGAAAAACGTTGGAATTACCTGGGATGAT
>JAHEBE010000243.1 GCA_024642365.1 Algoriphagus sp. | reverse complement strand
CCATCTCGATTTAAAGCTTCAACTGCCCGAGGATTGAATTCGGTTACTTCCACTCCACCAGAATAGCATTCAATGGGCAAGCCAAAATAAACTGCTAAAGATCCTCCCCAAAGTTGGGAAAATTGACTCCGTCGGCTATTGTGTGTGCAAATAAAATTAAGCTTGGCAGTTTCTCCTGACTTTATTTTCTGCTCTAAATAATCAATGAGCTGATTAATCGGTTCTTTCCGATCAGGATCTAGACTGACATTTTGAAAACCAGAAATTACCTTAAACCAAGTTGAATCCATTTGTTCCACTTTGAATTAACAACAGCCGGAAGCCGGGGAGCAGGATTGAGTTTGTCCTAATCTAATTTTTGGCTTTGAGGCAGGGATTCCACATTGATCTTTTGCTAGACAAGCAGTCATCGTACTAGTCAATTGAAAAGCCAATCCATCGAATTCCAATCCATATTTTCCAATTGTCTCCCCTTGATACTCTACTTCTATTTCTTGATTCTCCAATTCAAGGACGCGTTCTGAAAGAGCAATAATTTTTAAAAGTTTATCAGCTCCTAGCCGATGGTCAAAATCCCCATCTTCCCAAAGTTGAAAGTTGATGACAGATTCATTTCGTACTGTTCCGCCACAGTCTATGAATCGCTTGTTGATTTGACCAATTTCTGTGACATGAAAGTGTGCTGGTACAGCTGAACCATCTGGTAATCGAAATTCTAGAGCGGATAGCTTTCCAAGATGTGTTTTGATTTCTGAGAGTTTCATAGGTCTATAAGATTTGATTTAACAACAATCGGTTGAGTTAGTCGGATTTTGCAAGCCTTCGAAGAGTTTTCCAAATAGTGCTTGGAGGCTTTCGATTTTTGCACGATTAATACAGTAACTGACAGCTACTCCTTCGATCGTACCTTGGATCAGGCCTACTTCCTTTAGGGCTTTTAGATGTTGGGAAATAGTCGCTTGAGCCAATCCAATTTCAGACACAAGAGTGCCATTAATGCATTGATTCTGATCACTGAGCAGCTGCAAAATGGCTATCCTTGCTGGATGGCCTAATGCTTTTGCCAGCTCCGCAACTTCATTTTGATCCTTGGTAAATAGGTCTGATTTTGTAATTCCCATATCTATCGTAATATTACGATAGAATGTTTAATAATCCTATTCCTCTTTTATTATTACCAGCTCTGTTAAGATTGGAGACACTAAAAAATACCCCAGCACACTAGATTCACCAGAAACAACTTTGAGATTGGTGTCAGGATTTTGAGGAGGAGGACTGAATAGTCCACCATCTGAAAATAACAATCCTAAAAGTTGGTTGAGGTAATTGTAAGGCGCTTTATTCATTCGGTAGAGAATCAATCGTACCCGATCATCAGGCTCAAAAGCATAGCCCAATTCTAACCCATTTTCAAAAAAGGTAAACCCAAAAGTGTCGTCAAAAAGAAAGTAGTCTTCGGGTTCATTTTTAAGCGTATCGTTCTCAATTACCTGGATTCGGTAATAATTATCCTCTTTAAAAGGAATTTTACCATAAGCTTTAATGTAATACCCTTCCTCTCGAAATGGTCTTTTCTCCTCATATTGGTAAGTCAAACTATCTAACGTAGGAGGTTCTAACATTAATCCCTCTCCATAAAAAATAATTTTTTTCCACTCTACAAGTAATTCATAACTCTCCCCCACTTTAGCTACTATATCTGTATCCAAAGGCCGGTAACTTTGAGTAGACTCAAAATAGTTAAAAGGAATAATGGTATCGGTACCCTTCACTCGAATGAAAACTCGGGCATTTTTAATTACCGTATAAGAATCCTGATCCAAGAAGTTCTTAGCTAAAGTCACCTTCACTTCATTTAGGATCGGGTTATCTGTCCAAATCCCTTCAATTACGGGGATTTCACCTTTTATTTCTGCCAAAGGCAGCTCCACTTCTATTTGACAAGAAGCGATCAAAAAAACCAAGCCGATTAGCCAACGATTGCTCATATCAAAATTCAAAATTATAGGTGATCGATGGGAGGAATGTGAAAAGGTAGGTCATGATAATACCCGGTCTGATTGAAGTTACAGGACCATCTGTGCTCGAATCATAATTGATATCATCATTGATAATATCTCCAAAAGTATACGCAAATGGATTCTTTCGACCATAGAGGTTATAGATACTGGCATTCCAACTTCCCCTCCATTTTCTACCTTTATTTGGATTTCGCCACGTAATTGAAGCATCCATTCGGTGATAATTTGGATAGCGATCCTCATTTCTAAATTCACTGTAGAGAGGAACATTTTGGCGATCCGCCTGATACGAACCAATTGGAAAAGAAACCGCCTGCCCTGTAGAATAAACAAATGTCAAACCCGCTGACCAAGAATTTGAAAATTCATGATTCACTACGATGGAAAAATCATTCGGCCTATCGTATCGAGGGTTGTATTTTAGCCCTTGAGAGACGCCTTCAATTTGTCGCCAAGTCCTGGAATAGGTATAAGAAAACCAGCCGGTCGTTTTTCCCTGGTTTTTTCGAAGTAGAAATTCTGCTCCATAAGCCCATCCCTTACCTACCAAAAGCTCTGTTTCCACATTATCTGTAAAAAGAACGCTCGCTCCATTTCTCAGATCAATGATATTATTAAAATCCTTGTAATAAGTTTCCAATGAAAGCTCCCACTTGTCTTGATTGAAATTATGGAAAAAGCCAAGTGAAACCTGGTCGGATCGGACTGGTGGAACATAGGTACCGGCTAAAATCCATCGATCTATCGGTAATCCTGCAGAGGAATTTGACGCGATTTGGACATATTGGAAATTTCTATTGTAGGCGGTTTTGATTGAAAACTGTGAATTGATTAGGTATCTAAAAGCAATTCGTGGTTCCAATCCTTGATAAAACTTGATGTTTTCAAATTGGGAATAGTTCAGTGTATCCGTAATTGCAACATCAGGCCCAGGAATTCCTCCTGCATAAGTATAATCAACACCTTTACCTATTTGATTAAAAAGTCCCCAACGAAGCCCTGCTTCAGTACTTAATTTCGGTGAAATCTCATAGGTCATCCCTGCAAACAAATTGTTGAGCACACCACTTTTTGGGTTTGTATCAATAGATTGGATATTTGAACCCGGTGCCGGAATCAAAGCGATTGGTGCAAAATGATAGTATTGCGAATGAACTCCCCAGTAAGTTTGCAAATTTTCACCTCGCAATAGCGTCCATTGAGCTTTTAGTCCAGATTCTGAAAGTTGATTTTTCCAAACGAAGCCATTGTCTGGGTCATCAAACTCTATTTTGTAATTATAGATCGAATGGTAAGCCTCCAGATCAAAATAGGCATCTTTTGAATAGGAATGATTCCATTTAAGCGAGTTCACAAAATTGCTCCACCCTAATCCAAATGATCGCTCCAGCCCCAAAAAATCACTCCCCTGATAAGTAGAAAAGGTAAGCTTATCTTTTTCTCCAAGGAGAAATGCAAATTTTCCACTTAGGTCATGGAAATTTAGTTTGTTGTTTTTGACATCTGGATTTGAAGAAAATCCCAAAAACACATCGGCATAGGTTCTTCTAGCAGAAATGGCAAATGTGGATTTTTCAGAAAAAAGTGGACCATCTAAAGTGAATCGAGAGGAGATCGTACCAATTCCTCCTTCACCCCTAATCTGTTTATTATTTCCTTCACGAAGCGAAACATCAATTAAGGAAGACAATCTGCCACCAAAAGAAGCAGGCATGTTGCCTTTATACAATTCCACTTTTTCCAATGCGTCTGGATTAAATACTGAAAAGAATCCAAAAAAATGGGAAGCATTATATACTGGTGCACCGTCAATTTGAATCAAATTCTGGTCTGCAGATCCACCTCTAACGAATAATCCTCCAGTTCCTTCTCCTGCCGATTGGACTCCCGGCAGCAGCTGTAAACTTCGAAACAAGTCTACTTCGCCGAAGAGAGCAGGAATATTTTTTATAGTCTCAATAGGAATTGTGGCTTTCCCTGTTTCCAAGTTCTTGATTTGCTCATCCGGACGCCGATCTCGAATAATTACTTCCTCAAGCGAAAGCTCTTCAGGTTTCAGAAAAAATTTCTGGAATTTTACTACCTCTTTTTCGGTGATTTCACGAATCGTTTTTTCATAACCCACAAAAGTTATTACTAGTCTTCTCGGAAGCTTTCCAATCTTAATTTCGAAGTTTCCATCCAAATCTGAAATTACACCCCCTGACAGTTCATCCTCCCAATAAATGCTCGCTCCAGGCAACAAATCTGAATTGGTCACATCAACCACTTGGCCTTTGAATAAACCTTCATTTTGTGCGCTCAATAGGTTAAACCCTGAAAAAGAAAGGCAGAAAAGAAATAAAATGCTCTTGAGTAAATTCGAGCTCATGATTAAAATTTTGTCTTAAAACCTCAAAGCTAGACGATTCAAAGCGATTAATGTTTGTTAATTTTTCAAAAACATTTGAATTTCTTACACAAGGCCTATGAAATTTACCTTTCTATTAAGCTTTATTTTATAATTTCATGGCATGATTTGGGCCTACCCGGACGTTAAACTCACCCTACTCTTAGCAGCAATATTTTGCCTGCTCTATTTTATCTACCTCGGACGCTATTGGGCAATCAATCGTCGACTAGAGGTGGAGAAACGAAGATTGTTTACTAAAATAGTCATTCGCACCTCCTATTTCGTGCTTTTTTTAGTTGCATTTGCAGGCCCTTCTATTGGAACTTCCCTCAAAGAAATCAAAGAAGAAGGAAAGGATATCTTCAT
>JAHEBE010000024.1:12995-18472 GCA_024642365.1 Algoriphagus sp. | reverse complement strand
GAAAAGGAAAAATCTGAAATGGAAATTAAGTTTGAATGGGATGCGAACAACCATCGCCTCAAATTGATCGGAGCATACTGGCCTGAGAGAGGAATGGATGAAATCTAACTAATATAAAAAAAGCCTTCTGGAATTAACCAGAAGGCTTTTTTATTGGTTAAGCCCTTCGAATCACCAAGTTGAGATCGGAGAATTCTTCTTGCTCTATAAATGGCTGACTTCTTAATCTTCTTCCAGTAGCAGCAAAAATAGCATTTGCAATAGCTCCTCCTGTAGGCGGCAAAGCAGGCTCTCCTAACCCGGTCGGATCAAAACCAGAGTCCACGTAATGCACATCTACTTCAGGAACTTCTTTCATCCGAATTAATTTGTATGTATCAAAGTTTTTCTGGGTTGGCAAACCGTCCTTGAATGTTAGGTTACCATACATCGCATGTCCCATTCCGTCTACGATTCCACCACGAACTTGATGATTTGCTCCTGTCGGATTGACTACAATTCCACAATCTGTTGCGGCAGTGATCTTTTTCAAAACTGGCGTTCCTCCTTCCTGCACGATATCAGCTACTTGAGCTACATATGTTCTATGTGAGAAATATACGCTGAAGCCTTGCTTTGTACTCGGATTTTTACCCCAATTGGATTTTTCAGCTACTGTTTTAATAACTCCAATCATTCGATCTACATCATATTTGATTTCGCCAGTTGGAGAATTTTTTGCCTGATCTAAAAGTTCCAAACGAAACTGAACAGGGTCTTTTCCTGCCTCTAATGCTACTTCATCCAAAAATGACTGCTCCGCGTACGCGAGGAAGTTGGTTATTGGTGCCCTCCAAGCATTGGTAGTGATTGGAGAAGTATATTCTACGCTTTCGATTTTTAAATTAGGGACAGCTCCAGAAGGGAAATTATCCTGCCGTGTGCTATTCCCTGAATTGATTCCGGCACCTTTTAGCTTATACCCAATCATGTTTCCATCCCCATCCAATGCAGCTTCGAATCGATAGCGAACAGCAGGACGATATAACCCTCCGCTTAAGTCGTCTTGTCTATCCCAAGTCACTTTTACAGGTGCATTAGTCAACTTTGATATTTGTACGGCTTCAGCTACGTAATCTGCTGCCAATCTTCTTCCAAATCCTCCTCCTAATCGGGTGATTTCTACTGTGATATTTTCTGGGGGAATTCCCAAAATTCCTGCGGCAGTTTGTCTGGCACGGTCTGGCGTTTGTGTTGGTCCGATCAATTCTGCTTTATCTCCTTTGACATGAGCGAAAAAGTTCATGGGTTCCATTGGAGAATGTGAAAGGAATGGACACTGATACTCAGCTACGACTACTTTTGCCGCATTTTTAAAAGCAGAATTCACATTGCCATCTTCTCTTCTTACTTCTCCTTTTTGGTTGGCTATCATATCTTGGAAAATCCGATTATGATCTTCGGTACTTTCCACAGAGCCATCTGGTTCATAGCTTACATTCAATACCTTTTTAGCCTTCATCAATGGCCAAGTACTTGAGCCAACTATGGCAACGCTATTTTCAAAAACCAAAACATCTTTAACTCCAGCAATGGCACGAGCAGCTGAATCATCCACTGACTTTATTTTCATTCCAAAAGGCGGACGTTGCACCATGGCTTGAAGCATGCCCTCCCGATAAAAGTCTAAGCCAAAAAGTGGTTTCCCAGTAAATATTGCGTCATTATCAACGTTCTTGACAGCCGTTCCAATGATTTTAAAATCCTTTGGTTCTTTCAATTGAACTTCCTCTGGTGCGGTCATTGTCGCTGCTTCAGCAACAAATTCACCGAAATGTCCCGATTTTTTGGAAGCCTGATGGGTGATGATGCCATTTTCCACAGTAATTTCCTCAACTGGTACATTCCACAGTTTGGCAGCTGAGGCTACCAAAACAAATTTGGCTGTCGCACCTGCTTTTCTTAAGCGTTCCCAGCTATGGGGCATTGCACCAGATCCACCAGTGAGTTGTCGATCATAGACCTCAGTATCTAAATTCGCCTGTACTACTCTTACTTTTGTCCAGTCCGCATCAAGTTCTTCGGCAACCACCATAGGAAATGAAGTTTTGATGTTTTGCCCTAATTCAGGATTAGGAGAAAAAATCACAATATCACCAGTTGGTGCGATGGATAAATAGCCATTGAAGCGTTGGGCTTGGGCTAAAATAGCTTCGGTGCTGAGCACTTCCAC
The DNA here is from genome assembly GCA_024642365.1 of Algoriphagus sp. GTDB lineage: Bacteria > Bacteroidota > Bacteroidia > Cytophagales > Cyclobacteriaceae > Algoriphagus. The sequence goes on along the minus strand of JAHEBE010000024.1, from coordinate 16,260 downwards.
TTTTGGAGAATCGCAACTGGTCCAGTTGAATCCTATAAATAATCCTCCGGCAGTTGTTCCTGCGATTTTGAGAAAGTCTCTTCGAGATGGTTTGTTTAGTGTTGCCATGATTATTTAAGTTTAGCAGCCATTGCAACGGCCTCTCTGATTTTATGATAGGTTCCACATCGACAGATATTTCGATTCATTGCATCATCGATTTCATCCATACTAGGAGCCGAGTTTTTATTCAAAAGCGCAGCTGCATTCATGATTTGGCCAGCTTGACAATAACCACATTGGGCCACATCCACTTCCTGCCATGCTTTTTGAACGGGATGATCTCCTTCTTCTGATAAGCCTTCGATTGTCGTAATATCATCTTCAGTCAAGCTAGAAGCTGGTGTAATGCATGAAAAAATTGCTTCTCCGTTTTTATGAACAGTACAAGCACCGCACTGGGCAATCCCACAAGAATATTTAGTTCCAACTAATCCAAGCTGATCTCGAAGCACCCATAAAAGCGGTGTGTCTTCTTCCACATCCACTTCTCGCTTCTGTCCGTTAATTTTTAAATTAAATTTTGCCATGGTTAAAATTTTGATTTTATCCCTTAAGATAAAGAAAATCAGCCTTCCAGAGAAGTTTATTCCTCGATCCCTCCAGCTTTTTGATGAATAGCAGAATAGTTGGATGAATGAAATCAGATGTTGATTTTTGTGTCGTCATGAATTAAAAATGTTGAAATCGGCACTTTTTTAGCCTCATGCAGGTTTAATCGCTTTAAAGTCTCTTCGGCTTATCTCTCAACTGTCATTTCCATGCTTCTCAAATCTTTTAAAATCTTTATGATTTCAATTCTTTCCATTCTAATTATCCTGGTCGTTCTAGGCGTATTGTTTGTCAACCTTAGCCCGGAGTTTGGAGCGATGCCTTCTAAAGAAAAGGTGCTTGAATACGAGAAATTGGATTATTATTCCAATGGAAAATTTGAAAATTTGATCCAGACAAACATGGATATGGACTTTTTGAAAGCCATGAAAATGTTACCTGAATTTTTTAAAAACGACCCAACTCGGATTCCGTCTTTTGAGCTTCCGGTTTCAAACCGCGATTCTCTTGAACTTGTACAAGATAGCCTGCCCACCCGTTTGGTTTGGTTTGGTCACTCTGCTTTTCTACTTCAAATAGACGGAAAGAATATTTTGATCGATCCGATGTTTGGTGAAGTACCTGCCCCTAATCCTTTGCTTGGCAAAAAACGATTCTTCAAAAATTTGCCAATCGAAATTGAAAAACTCCCAGAAATAGATTTAATCATTATTTCACATGATCATTATGATCACTTGGACTATGGATCGATTCAGAAACTGAAAGGTAAAACCAAACAATTTTATGTACCATTAGGCGTAGGAGCCCACTTTGAAAGTTGGGGAGTGAAACCAAATCAGATTCATGAAATGAGCTGGTGGGAAGAGGCAGAAGTTGAAGGATTATCTTTAGTGTTTACACCATCCCGGCATTTTTCGGGCCGAGGACCTACAAATCGCTTTTCAACTCTTTGGGGGTCATGGGTAATCAAAGGAAACCAGGATAATATTTATTTCAGCGGAGACAGTGGTTATGGTTCGCATTTCAAAGAAATCGGCGATAAGTATGGTCCATTTGACTTTGCGATGATGGAATGCGGGCAATACAATGAACGATGGAAAGAGATCCATATGATGCCTGAGGAAACGGCAATGGCCGGAAAAGATATTCAGGCCAAAATTATCATGCCTATACACTGGGCTGCATTTACATTAGCGATGCATTCTTGGACAGACCCTGTGGAGCGAGTGACCGCAAAGGCAAAAGAGATCGCTCAACCGCTGTTCGTTCCTAAAATCGGCGAGTTCATTAATCTCAGGGATTCGCTATGGACCAAAGAAGAATGGTGGATTAAACCTTAGTGATTTAAAGATGCCTTATCTGAAAACTTTAGAATTTCAATAATTGGCAAGCTTAAATACTTCACAAGAATTTTTAACCTTCAATATGAATTTTAGGCCCTTTTTTGAGTCAAAATTGCTAATTTGAATTTTTGAAAATTTACTTACCCAACCTAAAACCTATGTCTCAGACAATTAAAGCGGCGATTGTTGGTACCGGATTTATCGGTCCAGCTCACCTTGAAGCACTTAGAAGACTTCCTTATGTAGAGGTTACCTCATTGGTAGAAGTCAATCAGGACCTTGCTAATGAAAAAGCAAAGCTCTTAGGAATTCCGAATGCCTACACCTTTGAAAATATGCTCAAGCAGTCGGATATCGATGTAGTTCATATCTGTACGCCTAATTTCCTTCATTTTGCACAAGCAAAGGCTGTATTGCTTGCAGGAAAACATGTCATCTGCGAAAAACCTCTAGCAGTAAAAATTGAAGAAGCGGAGGAACTAGTGTCATTAGCTGCCTCGAAAGGGCTGGTTAATGCAGTTCATTTCAATTTGCGCTATTACCCAATGGTTCGGCAAATGAAAACCATGCGGGAAAAAGGAGAACTTGGCGAAGTCTATTCGGTAATGGGTTCCTACCTTCAAGATTGGTTATTCTTGCAGACAGATTATAACTGGAGACTAGAGCCAGATAAGTCAGGTGATTCTAGAGCGATTGCGGATATTGGATCTCACTTGTTGGATATTACTGAATATGTCACAGGTTTGAAAATCACCGAAGTGATGGCAGATTTTTCTACAGTTCATAAGACTAGATTAAAGCCTTTAAAAGCAATTGAGACCTATTCTGGTAAAATGCTTTCCATGGATGATTACCAGGAAGTGCCGATCAATACAGAGGACCATGCGACGGTTTTATTGCGTTTTGATAATGGTTCCAAGGGTTCTATTACTGTATCTCAAGTAAATGCAGGACGTAAAAACAGATTGAATGTGGAAATTTCCGGTTCGAAATCAAATTTTGAATTTAATTCAGAAAGACCAAATGAGCTTTGGATTGGAAAGCGAGAAACAGCAAATGGAAGCTTGATGAAAGATCCATCTTTGTTTCATCCAGAGGCTTCTGCGTTGATTAGTTTCCCTGGAGGACATAATGAAGGATTTCCAGATACTTCAAAGCAAATGTTTAAGGAAGTTTATGCTGCAGTACGTGAAGGTAAGCAGCCTGCAAAAGCTTCATTTCCAACTTTTGCTGACGGATTGCGTGAATTAATCATTGGTGAGCGAATTATCGAAAGCAATAAAAAGCAAGCTTGGGTGGCGATTTAAAGAGATTTAAACTTTGTTAAATGT
>JAHEBE010000024.1:0-12895 GCA_024642365.1 Algoriphagus sp. | reverse complement strand
CGGAAATCGTCCCTCAAGTTCAGAATCACTTTTCAAACCATCAGTCCTTGATCATTCAAGCTCCGCCTGGTGCTGGGAAGAGTACTTTGCTTCCTTTGACTTTTCTGGATGAAAATTGGCTTGGAGGAAAGAAAATAATAATGCTGGAGCCTAGACGATTGGCTACGAAAAGCATTGCCCAGCGTATGGCATCAATGACTGATACCAAGCTGGGAGATTTGATTGGTTATCGAATTCGATTTGATTCAGCAGTTTCTGCATCGACCCGCTTAGAGGTAATTACCGAAGGGATTTTAACTCGAATGCTTCATTCCGATAATGCATTGGAAGATGTTGGAATGGTTATTTTCGATGAGTTCCATGAGCGAAACTTACATGCTGAAGTTGCCTTGGCACTTTGCCGCGAAGTGCAACAAGTCTTAAGACCGGATTTGAAAATTTTGCTGATGTCTGCAACAATTGATACTTCAGAACTTTCAGGATTATTGAATTCCAAAATAATTGAAAGTAAAGGCCGTCAGTATCCAGTGGAAGTCAATTATGCGCTAGAAGTAGATGAATATGCAATTGGGGAAGACACAGCGCGGCAAATTATTCCTCTGGCTAAAATCCATGAGGGAGATTTTTTAGTTTTTCTACCCGGTCAAGGTGAAATAAAAAAGGCTCAAGAGATTCTTCGAAAATCACTGCCAAACGATTTGATTTTACCCCTTTTCGGACAATTGTCGCAAGGAGAGCAAAATCGCGCCATACTTCCGGATTCTGGAGGAAAACGAAAAATTGTTCTTTCTACAGATATTGCCGAAACCTCCTTGACCATTGAAGGAATCCGAGTTGTCGTGGATTCTGGTTTTGCAAAATCAGCAAAATTTGATCCGAGAACAGGACTTTCGAAACTTGTACTTCATCGGATCAGCAAAGATTCAGCAGACCAACGAAGTGGACGGGCTGGACGCTTGACTGCAGGTCATAGCTATCGTCTTTGGACTAAGGCGATACAAAATCAACTTTCTGAATACCGAACTCCGGAATTAATGGAAGCGGATTTGACTGCAATGGTCCTGGATATGAAGGCTTGGGGAAAGCAGGATATTCGATCAATGACCTGGCTAAGCCCTCCTCCAGCTGGCACCTTGGCACTTGCTGAAAAAACCTTAGAAACCATTGATGCAATTCAGGATGGAGACTTAACTCCCCACGGGAAAGAGATTCATGCCCTTCCTTGCCATCCGAGAATTGCACATATGCTACTTTATGCGAAGCAGCACGATCAACTTGGATTAGGGACTGATATTGCAGCGATTTTGGAAGAGCGCGATCCACTGCAGGACGCCGGAGTGGATTTGAATCTTCGTATCGAAGCCTTGCGAAGATTTAGAAGTCGGGGAGTCAGCATTGCTCGGATTAAGAAAATCGAAAAAGTAGCTGCATCATATCGCCGAATGTTCAGAATTGATGAAGAAAACAATTCAGTGGATCCTTGGCAGACAGGATTGCTTCTAGCTTATGCATATCCCGAGCGAATCGCTGCAGCTAGACCTGGAAATAATGCCCAATTTCAACTTGCAAATGGGAAAATTGCTTCGATCGGACATCGGGATGACTTGGCACATGAATCTTGGCTGGCGGTGGCTCATTTAGATGCTCGAGAAGGGATGGGAAAAATATGGATGGCAGCTCCACTCAATCCAAAAGACTTGATGCCATTAGTGAAAACGAAAGAAATTGTTTCCTGGGATAGAAAGAAAGGAGGACTCATCGCCCTTACTGAAGTTAGAATTGGGGCAATTGTTCTTGGAAGTAGGCCTTTGGCTAAAGTGGAAAAGGGAGATGCGAAGCAAGCAATCCTTGAAGCAATCCGAGAGGAAGGGGAATATTTATTGAACTTTGATGAAGAAGCAGAGCAGCTGATTTATCGAGTTTCAAGTCTTAAATCCTGGAATACAGACCAAAATTGGCCTTCTTGGACCATCGCAAGCTTATGTGAAACTGCAGAAAACTGGCTTGAGCCCTACCTCGCCGGCATTAGCAAGAATGAAGATTTTAAAAAGCTAAACCTGAGTCAAATTCTTTTTCATAGCCTAGATTTTACTCAACAAGAATTATTGAATCAACTTGCGCCTACCTCGCTCCTTGTACCTTCAGGAAGTAAAATAAAAATTGAATATCGCCGTGATGGAGATACTCCTCTCCTTTCGGTGCGATTGCAGGAATTATTCGGGCTATTGGAAACTCCTAAAGTGAATGATGGAAAAGTTTCCTTGCTTTTGGAAATGTTGTCTCCAGGCTATAAGCCGGTGCAGCTCACGCAAGATTTAAAGAGTTTTTGGAGTAACGGTTACTTTGAAGTGAAAAAAGAGTTGAAACGACGCTACCCAAAGCACGAATGGCCTGAAGATCCAATATCTGCCGAAGCAGTAAGAGGAGTAAAAAGGAGAAACCTTAACTAATCCAAATGATCAAGAAAGTCCAAAAACTGTAAAAAAGAGGCTAATGTAAAAGGTGTTAGGTCATGACTTACGATCTGCTCCAAAAAGCTTTTTCGCATTTTAGGATAATCTATTGGATGGTATAATTTGCTTAAGGCGGTAGCTCTAAAGGCATTATAGACGAAATTCTGAGTTTTGAAAAGGTTATTTCTTTGTTCGACAAATGCCCGCTCCAAATTGATCGGATCCATCATATCATCCAACCATTTGAAACCTGTAGTAGCAAAAAAGGCCTCTACACGCATAATGACTTCGGAAAGCTCCCAATCATTTGAAATCGTGAATCGCTGAGGAAGTTCTTTACCGATTTTATTTAAGGTCTGAACTAGTGTGATGGATCGGTTTGAGTAATCATTCAAGCTAGGTAAAAATCGATGTATGATTTGTTCAATTTCATCAATTCGAATTCCAAGCTTGTATTCTAAAATGTTTGAATCAGGATGATCTGTGTAGTGAACAAAGATGACTTGTTTCCCAAGTGGAAATCTTTTTTCAAAGTGTAGGAATTCCTTATTCAATACAAAACCATTGTCCGTAAAGAACTGATTATGAATCGATATAAGGTTCACTTCTTTCATAGCTTTAAAACTGCCAGAAGTGAAAATTGTTGTTTATTCCCCGTTAAATAATTCTTTCATTTCCGAAAACATCGGCTCTACTTCCATTTTTTTCACCGCTAAACTCCCCTCTTCTTCGGGGTTGTGGAGGTAATGGTTCCAGTGCTTCTCTGCTTTTCGAATGGTTCGCGGGGTAATGTCAAATTCTATTTCATCCAAATAAGCCTTTGCCAAAGTGGATGCTTTATAATTTCCAAAAAGGTAAACTTTAAAAATGTCTACAAACCGCTCACTCAAATCAAATAATTCTAAAATCTGAACAAAAGCCCCCTGATGTGCACGGTGAATTTTATTATTTATTGTCTCAAAAATAGCATCCAATGCCTCTTCGTTGAAAGGCGCATTGGATAAAGCTCGAGCAGCTAAATAGCCATGTTCCCAATTTTCTCCTTTTACCAATTCGATTAAGCGGTCTTTTGACTGATCATCAAGAAGCTTTCCCAACTTATCTGCATAGAAGAAAGCTTCCTTTTCTTCAGGGTCACACATTTTGATCAGTAAGCGCTCAATTTCCTCTTGCATCATTTTTCAGTTTATTTGCACAAAGATAATCGAATTGCCTTTTTAAGTTGATGAATTCAGGAAAACCCAAAAAGATAAGTGAGGCCAGTTACCAAGATTTGCTTCGAAAAGCTGAGAAAAATGGCTTCAAAGGAGAATTTTTGAAGGAAAGCCATCAATGGCAAATTGCAACGGCTGATTCTTGGCTCGTTCGAATCAATTTGCCTTGGGACTCCAATCCAGATAAATGGGGCCAACTCATAAAAAAAGATGATCATCATTTGGCATTGGTAATGATCCGTGCTGGAATTGCCTCGACAGGCTATTTTCATAATGGGATTTTGCTTGATCATAAGGTATTCCGAGCCTATATGGTCCGGCAAAAACAAGGCAAAAGCCAAATAAAGTATTTGAAAACTAAGGGGAAATCTAGAGCAGGATCCCGTGTCCGATTAGGAGAAACAACTGAATTTTTTAACGAGATTTCCAATCGCCTGGCGAGCTATGACCATGATTTTCCAATTGATACATGGGGAATTAGTTGCGCTAAAACCCTTTTACCTTTCTTTTTTGAAAGCAAGCCTAGCCCACCATTCTCTAAAAAACAGGAGAATCTTTTTTCTATCCCTTTCCATATCTCCCACCCTGGATTAGAAACGCTGGAGCAAACGCATGTTAAACTTAATCAATTGCAAATAACCTGCTCAGAAGCTGGAATTGGATTTTATGAAAGCCTTCAAATAGAAAATCGCGATTCATCTGCTTCAGCAGAAGATGATTGGTGAGGCTTTTAAGTAACCACTACTAGGAAAAGTCAGAAAAATGAAAAGCCAGAATCTCTTCTGGCTTTTGGGTTAGTGGTAAATTTTAATCAGGTATTAGTTGCTTTCGCCCGGGTAGTTTGCATTTAACATATTCATGGTTTCATGTGCCACTTTGATGTTAAATTCATAGGCCAAACTTTTATAGTTAACTAGGTCTACAATCGTACCGATGAAACAAAGTCCTAAGGTCAAAATGTAGAGAATACCAAGTCCAATTTGACCAAGGATAAATCGGTGCAATCCTGCAAAGCCAAAGAATCCAAGCAAAGTCAAGATCAGAATCATTTGAGAGTCTTTTCTTCTGGCGCGATAAACCTGTGCAAAAAGAGAAGCCTGATCTTCATCCATACTTTTCATTAGTCCCTGGATATATCCAAGTTCCATTCCTTCCAATTCAGGAAGATGTCTCAATACATTAGCCATAATTGTGTGTTGTTTTAAGGTTCTTAATAAGTGTCCAAATTCTAGAGAAAATAACCAAGTAGGCAAACATTGCCAATGGATGCATCGACCAAGAAGCTTGAAAATCTCCTCTGAGGAGTAAATTCATTGAGCGACCGAGACCACATCCCGGGCACCAATCAAATCCAAGTCGATCCAAGGGACAAAGACTCAAATGGTTTCCAGAATATGGATTGATCAGGTAGATCGCTACTAAGCTTCCTGTCCAGAATATCAATTCCAAAGGGAGTTGCTTGATCAATCGGGTTATTTCCTTCATGCCAATAGAATTACGAAAAAGATGCCATATGCCAAAAACGCCCTATTTAGGCTAATTTAACAAGTGGCCAGAAATAATGTGGATGCAAGCGTACAGAAAAGTGTTCATTTATGAACGTTTATTTCTGGAAGTTGAATCTTCAGTTTTCTTCCAAACTGCTCCAATTGGTTTGATTCAAATTGTTTGGCAAATTGGGAATAGCCTTTAATTCCACCGAAATTCTTCCAGCCGGAATATTTAATTACTAAACCCAATAATTCGCCATTGACTGGTACAGAAGATTGAATGCCTAAAGCTGTTGAAGCTTCTTTTCCGAGGAAGAAATTAAGAATTGCAATGGATTGATTTGCGATAATTTTTGTGGGAATAGTTGACTTATAATTGTCAATCAATGCCTGGATCAATTTCTTTCCTGCCTCGGAACTTTTCAAATGTCGCTTTCTAATTAATCTTTCCAATTCAAAGGCCTCTTTTGAATTTTCTGGCCAATAGGCGACGTTTATTCCCATTTGAATTCCAATCCATTTCCAATACTGCATAATTAGATCGACTTCAGAATTGGAAACATTAATCCCCATTTTTCGCCAACCTCGAATCACAATCAAGCTGAAAGATAAATTTGTACCAATCAGGTCTTCCTGATTAATAGGTTTTCCAAATGCGGGATTCCAATCTTTGGAATAGTTAGTGATAAAATATCGGCTGAAGGCATGGACCAATCTAACTTTCGCACAGGTCAAAAATGTTTTCTTTTTAGTCATAAATGCGCCAGGCTCAAAAATGTCCAAAATAAAGCCTCCAGTCTCGCTCAGTCGCTCTCCGATATTGGTTAAGATTCGTTTTGATCTCACCAGTACCTCCGCACCATCTCCAAAAGCATAGGCATAAGGAAGGGAATAAAATCCCAGCATAGCTAGATACAAATCCCCTTTTTGATCAAAAAGTGATTGGCCTGCTCTGAGTATTTCTTCAGGGATGTCTGATTGTACTCTGTAAAAATTGTGAAAGCTATGTAGCTCTTTTGGTAAGGAATCGTCGAGATGAGTTGGAAATTCATCCCAAGAATTAATTAGCTGGATTAATTCAGGATTTTTTACCAATTGTGTAACCAATTGATCAGCAAGTGGATCTTGCTCATTTCTCAGGAAATCAAACTGAGAATTTTCGTATAGTTTTAATTTACTCACTCCAGTTTAACCGTCATTTTGTATTTTGGTTGATCAATTTCAAAAATCAGATGAAGTTTTTCAAATCTTTTCTCCTACTCAGCACTTTAGTATCTCCAATTTTTTGCTTTGGTCAAGGAAGTTTTGACCTATGGGTGATAGAAACTTCAGGAAAAGGAGCATCACTTTCGATCAAGCCAGAGACGGCATATGCTTTGACTGATCGGGCTGAATATGACAACCAACCCAGTTTTATCAATGAATACCAACTGGTCTTTTCTGCCGCTGATGAAGCTGGAAATTTTGACATCATTGTCTATAATTTTGAAGCAAAAAAATTTACCAACCTGAGTAAAACTTCCGATCGAAATGAAAACTCTCCTCGAATAACGGATTGTGGGATGTACATCGCTGCTGTCGTATCAGAACCTGATAAAAAGCAACGTTTATGGCTTTATCCCACTAATTTTGAGCCGGCTGAATTGCTTTATGATGACATTGAACCTGTAGGCTATTATGATTGGTATGACAATAAAGCTGCGATGTTTATCCTTGGGGAACCAAACAAACTAGTCTATGCCGAGAGTAGAGAAGAGTTGATCACTATTGATACAGAAATCGCTCGCTCTATCAATAAGCGACCGAAGACAAGTATGATTACTTACTTATCGACTCGAGAAACGCGAACTGAAGGAGAATTAAAAGCCTACCAATTAAAAAGTTTTGATATTAAATCCCAAGAAAGTCAAACCTACGGATATGGATTGCCTGGTGCTCAGGATTTCATCTGGCTGGATAAGAATTACCTTTTGATGGCAAAAGGAAATACGATTTACAAGCGAAAATACTCCGATGAAATTTGGGAACCAATTGGTTCGGTTCAAACCGAAACACATCAAAATATAAGCAGAATGGCCTATAGTCCGGACTTGGATGTCTTGGTCATCGCAATGGAAAGAAAACAATAACCCCACGATATGAACCGATTAAAAACAACCCTTGTCCTTACCGCTTTACTCATAGCTCAATCTGCTATGGCACAAATCGAGGATAAAAAAGGAATCGTAGCAAAAAATGCAGAACTCGTCAAAGTGAAAGATGGGTTTAGCTTCACCGAAGGACCAGCAGTAAACCGGTTTGGGGATATTTTCTTTACAGACCAACCTAATAACCGCATCCATAAATGGAATGCAATTACAAATGAAGTGACCGTATTTAAAGAAGATGCCGGGCGGTCAAACGGCCTGTTTTTCATGCTTGACGGGAAACTTGTTGCAGCTGCGGATGAGGAAAACCAACTTTGGATGATTGATACGGATGGTTCTGAAGAGGTTTTGGTTTCTTTATTTAGAGGCAAAAAACTTAACGGCCCAAATGACATCTGGCTAGTTCCAAAAGGCGGAATGTATTTCACAGATCCGCTTTACCCACGACCTTATTGGGAAGGGATTCGTGGAAAAGAATCTGAGCAAGATGGGGAACATGTCTATTACCTTTCTGCAGATAAATCTCAGCTTTTTAGAGTTACCGAAGATTTGAAAAAGCCTAATGGAATAATCGGTACTCCAGATGGGAAAACACTCTATATCGCAGATCCTGGTGATAAGAAGACTTGGAAGTATGAAATCCGTGAAGATGGGTACCTGATCAATAAAACGCTTTTCTGTGAAATGGGCTCTGATGGAATGACCATTGATGATCGCGGAAATGTTTACTTGACTGGAGATGGAGTAACTGTTTTCAATAAAAGTGGAGACCAAATAGCTCACATCACCGTTCCTGCAAAATGGACGGCCAATGTCGCCTTTGGAGCATTGGATCGAAAAACGCTCTTCATCACCGCTATGGATGCCGTCTATACCTTGCAAATGAAGTCTAGGGGCGTTTGGTAAATCTGAGAGACCAAAAACTTATTCAAAGTTTGGCTGTTAACCCTTTCGAAATTGTGTAGGGCTGACAGCCATTCTTTTTTTAAAGAAATTATTGAAGTGGGTAACTTCAGAAAAACCTAAGGAATATGCGATTTCAGAGACATTCCAAGAACTCTGCCTAAGTAAAGTTTTTGCTTCTTGGATTAAGCGATCCCCAATCAGTTGACTGGTCGTTTTCTGAGTCATTTCTTTCACGGCCCTATTCAGATGGTTGACGTGAATATTCAATTGATCAGCAAAACTTGCCGGAGTACGAAGTTGAATGGAAGTATGATTATCATCTATTGGAAATTGCCTTTCCAGCAGTTCTAAAAAAATAGAGGTAATTCGAAGAGAAGCATTTCCTTGCCTGATGATCTGCAATTCGGCTGGTTGAAGTTTCATCCCAAAATGGACTAATTCTAAAACCAAGGTTCGAATGAGGTCAAACTTGTACTTATACTCAGATTGAAAAGCAGATTCAATTTTTTCAAAAATTTCTTGGACCTGAATTACCTCAAGATCTGTCAATTCGAAAATATGAGTGCCATTAGGTTGGAAAACCTCGTATTTCTGGATGTCACCGAAATCAACAAAAAAATGAGGATTGAAAATACAATAAACCCCGCCAAAATCTTCACTGAAATGATCCCATTTATAAGGAACCATGGGGTTAGAAAATGAAAGCGCCTGCTTTTTTACTTCATAAACACGGTCCGCAAAGTGCACCTGACTTTGACCTTTTACGAGCATTATTTTATAAAAATCCCGTCTCCTGTAAGGAATACTTTTTACTTTTCCTTCTGAGAAAGGGGCTAAACTGAATATATTAAAATGCCCAAAATCTTTTTTAAGTTCTTCTGGTAACCAGTTAAACTTTCGCTTATAAAACTCCTCAAGTGACTCTGACTTTTCCATAAGCTTACTGCTTTTGGTATTTATTTGCGAATGAATACACTAAACTTACATTCCACACCAACTCCTCGCCTGCGATATCGGATTTGATTTTTTGATTGAAAATAGACTGGATGCTTATCGGGAATTTCTTATTGGTTATAGCAAAACTTGAGGTCACATAGGTGCCATCTTTTTCGTCAACTTTTAAATAATAGAATTGTGGATTGATTCTAATTCTAAAATCATTGATGAGGGGCAAATCATTAAATACTGTATTAAATGAAATGAAATTAGTGTTGTTTGGTGGGATGGGATTTAAGCCATGACCTTTCAGAAAGTATAAACCAATCGTAGTTTTTGGAGAAATCCTGTAATTGGGAGCTAACTCCATCGCGATGAATCGTTGAGCCACAAGCATCTTTTCTGTTTTCCCATCGACAATCACATCCTTTTCAGTGAAAATAAATGCTGGATGAGCTCCTGCAGAAAAGGTGAATTTCTTATCCTTGATCACTTTATACCTCCACCAAAAAATAAAACTCCAGGGTTTCCCATTCATTCCGAAACGAAACATGGGATCAAAAGACAAGCGCTCCCCTCCTACACTCAAATCGAAGAATACGGCTGGTCTACCAAGGGAAAAGGAAGGGATAAGTGAAATCCCATTATTTGTTGCTGTTACCGTTCCATTAAAATGCTTAATAAATGGAGCTGGAGTAGTAGGATTTTCTTGACCAATTGCAGAAAACGTCAATAGACAAAATATTGCCAAGAAGGGCAATAATGGTTTAATCGGGATAAACATGGTGGATTGAGTTGATAGGCTAATAGGTAGAGGCTTGAGATTGCAATTTGCAACCTTACAAAATTCTTCCTAAATACTTTAATTAAATACCAATTATCAAACCAAAACTTATGATTTTCAAATAATCAATTCAAAAACCATCAAGAGTTAAAATAAAAAAAGCGCTTTATTAAGCGCTTTGGTTGTAATGTGTAGAAACTAATTTCCAGCCATTTTCCCGCTCAATCCACACATCTAAAAAATTCAGGTTCGATGAGTGCAACTTCCCGGCAATGGTAAACTTAAATTCACCTTCGCCATGAACAACAGCTGAAGTGCCATAGATACGAGCTATTGTATTCTGAAAGTTAAATTCTTTCAGGAGGCAATTTTCCTTCCGCATCTTCTCGATTAATTGAGATTTGTTTTCAATTTTTCCATCGACGTCAAACATCAATCCATGTTCATCGAAAATTTCAGCTAATTGATCTAAGTTTAACGATTCCCAAGTTTCAAATTTCTTTCTTGTCAGGTCAATAAGATTAGATTCGGATATCATATGCATAGACTGTTCTTTAGGTGTTAAGCATGTCTTCTTTACCATTAACAAAACTTAGACCGAAATTAAAAAAGTCCTGAAAAAGCTTTAAAAACTTTGAAAAAAGACAAATTTTAACCGGGTAAACTTCAAAACTACCCTAAAAAGAAAAGGTCTCTGGATTTAACTCAAAGACCTTTCTAAATTGATTTATGAAGATAAATTAGCAATCTCCATCTACCTCGCAGGTATCGCCAGAAGTTTCGGTAAGAATCCCATGAGCCTTGCGTTCTTCTAAATATTCATTCCAAGATTTTTCAAGAGTTTGCGTAAAGACTTCATCTGGTTGAGCTCCGGAGATTGCATATTTTCGGTCTAATACAAAGAATGGAACTCCCCTCACTCCCATTTGACGTGATTCATAGCTGTCCAACTCCACTTCCTCTTCATATTGATTTGACTCTAATACTCTTTTAATTTCCGCATCAGCTAAACCAATTTCCTTCCCAAGTGAGGTTAAGGTAGCGGCATCGTCGATATTCTTACCTTCTGAGAAATAGGCAGAAAGTAATCGTTCTTTCATTTCTCCCCCTTTTCCATGGGATTTAGCATGGTGAATTAGACGATGGGCATTTTTAGTATTAGCAACTACGGCATTGTCAAAATCGAATTCCAAGCCCTCTGTTTTTGCCATTTCCACCACATTTGAAGTGATTTCTCTGGTTTGCTCCATGGTCCAACCTTTTGAGGTAGCTAGGTATTCAATTGTATTCAAAGATGGATTTGTTTTTTGATCAGGATTAAGCTGAAAACTTTTCCATTCGATTTCGATGTCTCCCTTGTTTGGGAAATTTGAAAGGGCTTTTTCCAATTTTCTTTTTCCGATGTAGCAAAAAGGACAAACAACATCAGACCATATTTCTATTTTCATTGCATTTTCATTTACTTGGAAATAAATAGATTTTCACACCAAAGAGTTCAAAACTGATCAAATTGAAAAAGAAAGAATGTCCATCATGTGCCATGCAGGTTGATGAAAAGGCCTTGATTTGTCCCATTTGTCAGTTTGAATTTCCACGAAGACCTGCCTGGATTACTTGGGTAGCAATTCTTCTCGTAATTGTCTTTTTATTGAGTTTCCTATTTTGATTCAAATTAATCCCATGGATAAACGAAAATTCATCAAATCATTAACTGCATTAGGCTTTACAGCACCTTTATTTTCAACTAATGCTGTTGCCAAGAGTTTGGATAGTATTGATTTTAAGTCTGAGGATATTTGGGCGCAAATCCGAGCTGGATACAAATTGAAACCAGAATACATCAATTTAGAAAATGGATATTATTGCTTTCTCCCTGAGCAAACTCTTGAAAAATATATCTCACACATTCGCGATGTAAACTACCAGGGTTCGCACTACATGAGGACGGTTCAGTGGGAAAACAAAGCAAAAAGTGCCTCAAAATTAGCTGAATTGGTAGGTGCCAGTCCCGAGGAAATTGTGTTGACTCGAAATACTACTGAATCCTTAGACCTTATTATTTCTGGTTTCCCTTGGAAAGCAGGAGACGAAGCTATCGTAAGTAATCAGGATTATGGGAGTATGCTTTCTATGTTTGATCTTCAGGCTGAGCGAAGTAAGATCAAGATTAATAGGATTGATATTCCGATGCATCCTCAAAATGACGAGGAAGTAGTAAGTACATACGAGCGGGCGATTACGTCACGTACTAAACTGATGATGGTGCCTCATATTGTGAATATCACAGGGCATATTTTGCCAGTGAAAAAAATTGTTGAAATGGCTCACTCACATGGTGTAGAGGTCATGATAGATGGAGCGCATGCAGTGGGGCATTTTCAGTTTTCCATATCTGATTTGGGTTGTGATTATTACGGATCCAGTCTTCACAAATGGCTCTCTGTGCCACTTGGTGCAGGAATGCTCTTTGTCAAAAAGGATAAAATTTCAAAACTGGAGCCCTTACTAGCTCCATTTGATTTGAAGCTGGAAACAATAGGATATTTAAATCACATTGGAACCCATCCAGTTGCGACTGATTTAGCGGTGATCGATGCTATCGATTTTCAAGATTCAATTGGAGGAAAGCGCAAAGAAGATCGGTTGCGCTATATACAGCGTTATTGGTCGGATCAAGTTCGGGGATTACCGGGGATTAATGTGAATACTCCGGAAGCAATCAATCGATCATGCGGAATTGCCAATGTAGGTTTAGATGCTGTGAAGCCAGCGGAAATGGCAAAAATTCTGATCGAAAAATATAAGATTTTCACAGTTGCTATTGATGGTGTTGGTGTCAGAGGTTGTAGAATTTCACCAAATCTTTATACAAACGAGAATGATTTAGATCATTTTGTGAAAGCTTTAAAGGAAATGTCTGGTAATGGGTAATTCTTGAATTTTAGATATGATAATTTTTGCCAAA
>JAHEBE010000242.1 GCA_024642365.1 Algoriphagus sp. | reverse complement strand
TCGACTCCAGCATTTTTCAGGGCTTCAACGCGCTCTACGATATCTGCCGTCACTCCAACTGCCGCTCCTACTCTAAGTCTTCCATATTCATCCTTGCAGGCATGTGGCTTGTCCTTTCGCTTCAGGATATCTTTGTAAGTGATTAGCCCAGTAAGCTTATATTCGTCATCGACGATTGGTAATTTCTCGATTTTATATTCTTGAAGGATTTCTTCCGCTTCTTCCAGGGATACGCCAGACTTTGCCGTAATCAGCTTTTCTGTAGTCATAATCTCCCGAATCGGTCGATTTTGATCCTTGATAAATCGGAGATCTCGATTCGTGATGATTCCTTTAAGGACTTTGTCTTTATCCACTACTGGAATTCCCCCGATAGAAAATTCACGCATAATTCCTTCTGCGTCGCGCACAAAAGCATCAATATGAAGCGTGATGGGATCGAGGATCATTCCTGCCTGTGATCGTTTTACCTTTCTCACTTGAGCGGCTTGCTGATCGATCGACATATTCTTGTGGATGAATCCTAAGCCACCTTCTAAGGCAATAGCGATTGCCAATTCAGCTTCGGTTACCGTATCCATTGCAGCGGAAACCAGCGGAATATTTAATCGAATTTTCTTGGTGAGTTGGGTGGAGGTATTCGTGTCGCGAGGGAGGACTTCTGAATATCCTGGGACTAGGAGCACATCATCGTAGGTGAGTGCTTCGTAGAGGAACTTATCGGAGTTTCTGTTCATGGCAAATATTGGTTATAGGTAACCCTATTTGCCCGTCAAAGTTAAACACAAATTCCGAAGCTGGCGCAGTACCTTCCAAAATTAATTTTGATTTCTTAGCTTTTTTTGAACAAAAGGACCCAATAATTTGGATTGTGAACTCAAAAAAGACTTTTCCCTTGGAGACTGTTCCAGAAAATCCCCGAGCTAAATAAGAAATAAACAATTCCAAAAATGGCCACCTTTGTTGGCTCTTTTCTAAAAAAGTACCAGCTGACAAGGGCTAAAACCTGTAAGGCATGAATTCCTAGAAAATGAAATATTCGAAGATCGCCGTAGGCTTTTGCCCAGCCTAAAAAGAAATATCCCTCTTGACCATCTGTTGCTCCCACGGTATGGCTTAGTCTTCCCGCCATCAGATATCCTTCATATCCTCCGATCAAAAAAATCACTAAACCGATTTGAAGACCAAGTTTATAGCCATTCGGGAGGTTTTTTTCTATTGAAATCAAGAAAAGCAAGTAAACAAAACAAAGCGAATTCATAAAAATTAGAATTCCCATTAACCCAAAAATTGCCCCGTCTACAGGATTTGAAACATTGAAATGTGACATTTTTCCTTGAAAGGCCTGAAAGGATATCAAGATTAATTCTAGGGTTAAAAGGGTAAAAACAAATCTTGAGAGGATTTTTACCGCCTTCTGCTTAGAGAGATCAGCCATAATCCATCCGATTGTCCAAAATAGGATGGTTATCGAGCTAAAAAATTTCATGGGCTTATTCCAGACACTTACCCCAACTAATTCCCTGGAATCGAAAAATGATACAATGACTAAAAAGAGAAAAACCAGAAAATAAAACAGGCCAGAATCTGCCAGCAGGCGATTTCTTCGGCGTAATTCAAGAAACCAATTTTGAATCATATGGATGCTGAGGATATTTTCTAAAGTGGATCACTCGAATCAAAATGTACATCAGCAAGCCAGTTGGGCCAAGCATAAATGTAAAAACTAGGCAAGGGAGCAGAATCCAGCGATTGATTCCTCGCATATCCCCATCATTGCAGATCCACATCCCTGTAAACAAATCAAATACGAGGTAGTGAATCCAGCCAGCTAATACAGCCTCATCTTTTCCAAATAGGAGCTTGACATTTTCCAAAGTATCAAATCCACCTTGTGCATCTCCTCCGATTCCTTTTAAAATGAAAAAAAGGTAGAGGCAAGCCATCAACACAAAAACTCCAGAAAACAAAAAGGTATAAACCCATCGCTTTTGGTACAAAACAAACAGTAAAATCCAGCTTAAAAGCGCAGCAGAGTTGGCGATGGAAAAAATTAGTTCTAAGTCCATTTCTATTAAATTTTGAACCTAAGGTACTAATATCTTTATGAAAATCAGCGCTTTAAATCTTTACTTTTTCTTCTGTAGCCTAGCAATGTAGAAACCGTCAAAACCACTTTCTTGTGCTAAGACCTTTTGATCTTCGATCAGTTCGAAATCTTTTCCAGCTTCAGAGGCTAAGAATTTTGCCACTTGATCTTGATTTTCGGAAGGAAGAATACTACAGGTCGCATAGACCATCTGACCCCCAGGTTTCACCATAGAAGGGTAGGCCTGAAGAATTTCTTGTTGAGTTTGACGGACTTTCTCGATCGACTCCTCGCTCAATTTCCATTTGGTATCTGGATTTCTTCGAAGTACACCCAAACCGGAGCAAGGGACATCCAACAAAAGTCGGTCTGCAGTTTCCTTTAATCGCTTGATTGTTTTAGAGCCTTCGATGACCTTTCGCTCGATGATGGAAACGCCATCTCTTCTTGCCCGGAGCTTGGTTTGCTGTAGTTTCCACTCCTCTACATCCATGGAAAGTACTTTTCCTTTATTTTGCATCAGGGAAGCGATGTGGAGTGATTTGCCTCCAGCACCTGCGCATGCATCGATCACCCGCATTCCTGGCTCTACTGCCAAAGCCAATGCAACTAGTTGGGAAGACGCATCCTGCACTTCAAATAAGCCTTCTTTGAATGCTGGATGTCTAAAAACATTGGTACGCTCATCTAAAATCAAGGCGTCGGGATAGCCTTTGACAATGTGTGTGGAAATATTATCCTCAGCCAATCGGTTTTTTAATCGCTCACGAGTGGTCTTGAGTGTATTCACTCGAAGCACTACTTGCGCTTCTTGATTCAAGGCATGGATTTCATTCTCCCATAAATCTCCGAGTTCTTTCTTGCCGAGCTCAAAAAGCCAATCAGGAACAGACTCCAATTTTGCAGGATCGTCTAGCTTTTCATATTTATCTTTCAACTTGTCTGGATTGATTCGAGCAAATTCCTCCCATGGCGGAAGTGAATGACCCTGCATCAACCAATACGTACCAAAGAGATCGTAATAATCTTTTGAAGGACTCAGATAGTTGATCAATCTCCACCAACGTACCATCTCGTAGGTCGTCTCTGCAATAAATGAACGATCTCGAGCTCCCCACTTTGGGTTGGATTTTAGTGTTCGCTCGATGACTTTATCGGCGTATTGGCCTTCTTCGAAAATTGCTTGCAAAGCGGTATGAACTCCGCGAATGGTATTGTTATGTAGCTTCATGAAATACTGAATGAGCTGCAAAGTTAGGATTTCTTTATCAGAAAAAGGGTTTTCTGACTAAAAGGGGCTGATTACAAATCCAAACCTGATCCCTTCTCTTGAAATCGCTGAACCAAAATCAGAATAACTTCCAAAATAGCCACTTGTCGCAACCTGAAAAGGATCATAGATAGCCAGATCGTTTGCAATAGAAATTCGATCATCTGAGAGGCTTTGTCTTCTTAACTCCATCAAATTGGCCCGAACCTCAAGTTTCATCCAATTTGTGGCTTGAAAAGCGAAAGCTGCGTCGATGCCAAATCTCCAATTTTCCTCTGTGACTGGAATTTCTAAAGGGCCAGGAAATATACTCAAGCAATTGATGCAAGGATCCTGAAAGTAGGTAGGGAAGTATAAGTTCAGCGTTCCTTCGTCACCCGATTCTCGTAAAATGTAGGGGCTGAGATTAAACGAAAATTTTTCATTCAGCATGAAATTCCGTCTGGCAAATATTCCAACTCCAAAAAGTTGATTGTTTATCGCTGTTTGATAGACTGTCGTTTGAGAATCTCGGGAAATTTCGTTGCCTTGATCATCAACTATTGGGATTTGGCTGGTATAAACAAGTGGAGATAGTTCCTCTTGGTAAGAGTTGATGCTCATCATAATTCCGACGTCCCATTTCTTGTTGATTTTCATTCCCAGCATAGGCCTGATGCTGCTAAAATTTTCTTGATCAAGACCAAAAGAACTGCTCGATTTGACTGATTTTTTCCAATAACTCGCATCCATTCCTAGCCAAAACCCCGAGTCGGATTGCGCAAAAGTGTTGGAAGTGAAAAGCAAAAGGACCAAGACAAGGGAGAAGTTTTTCATGTGGGTAGTTTTTGGTTTGCTATTTTTACGGAGATTAAAAGCAAAAAGACAAAAATCGTGTCCTCTTATTCTGATTTAGTTCAAAAACTTTCAGCTCAGCTGGAGCTCTATGATTCTCAGGAGTCCGAAAACCTCGTGAATTGGCTGCTCGAGCATCATTTGGGTTTGCGAAGAGTGGATATGATGCATTTTTTAGAAGAAAAAGACCTGCCTCAAAAACTATGGGAAGACTTCAATCGACTTAAATCAGGCGAGCCTATTCAATATATTTTAGGCAAAGCACCTTTTTATGGAAGGGAATTTCTAGTCAATTCACACACACTAATCCCTAGAAACGAAACAGAAGAACTTGTTCATTTGATCATAAAAGAGAATAAACCTGCTGGGCTTAAAATCCTTGATATCGGTACTGGCACAGGTTGCATTCCCATCTCATTGGATTTAGAGCTAGCAGATCCGGAAGTATTTGGGCTGGATGTTTCAGAAGAAGCGCTGGATTTGGCCAGAAAAAATTCCCAATTGCTCCACGCTTCTGTTTCCTTTTTGCATTGCAACATTCTGGAGGAAATGCCAATGCTTCCTGATTTGGATATTTTGGTTAGTAATCCTCCTTACATTCCAGAAAAGGGGAAAGCTGAGATGCATCGAAATGTC
>JAHEBE010000023.1 GCA_024642365.1 Algoriphagus sp. | reverse complement strand
CAAACTTTGACACCTATCGAATGATCCGCCATAAGGAGGCTCCAAAGAAAATAGCTGTCCATTTTGTCCAAAACAACGAGGCTCCAACAGGTCTTGGTGAACCCCTCTTCCCTCCTGTTTTTGCTGCATTAGGCAACTCTTTGTACAAGGCAACAGGTAAGCGATTGTATGATCAACCTTTCCAACCAAAATTATTGGAAATGGAAAATCTCAAAATGTAAAAACTAAATAGATTGATTTTAAAAGCCTGCTTTTTAATTCATAAAGCAGGCTTTTATATTAAATTGGTTTTGATCAAAATCAAAAGATAATTAGATGCTTTCAAACGAAAAATTAGAAGAAATCCGGTTGGAATTCTGTTCAGATATTCCAACTCCGATAAATCATACTGCATTTGAGCTGATCAATCCAATGGTTCAAGAAACACTTCAATTGATAGCCCAAATCAATTTTAAAGGAGACATCGATGAAGCTAGAAAAATCTTAAGTCAACTAACAAGTCAGAAATTGGACGCTTCAGTGACCGTCTTCCCTCCTTTCACAACCAATTTTGGAAAATTTCTAAAAATCGGAAAAGACGTTTTTATCAATCACGGCTGTTCGTTTCTCGATCTAGGTGGAATTACAATTGAAGATCATGTATTGATAGGCCCACAAGTCAAACTTGTCACAGAAAATCATCCCATAGATCCTAAAACCCGAAGAGGGATGTTGGCAAAACCCATTTTGATCAAGAAAAATGCTTGGATCGGCGCTGGGGCTACAGTTTTACCTGGAGTAACCATCGGAGAGAATTCCATTGTAGCTGCAGGTGCAGTCGTCTCCAAAGATGTCCCTGATAACGTCATTGTTGGAGGGATTCCTGCAAAGTTTCTTAAATCAATTTAGCATCTGATATTAATAAGGAAGGTTTTTTCCTCATTCTAACCATTAATTGAGACATTAAAACTTCTGGCTCACGTTTAGCGCAGAAAGAATCGCCCCTTCCATGTATCCTGAATATTCAGTTGAAGTTTCCGTTCCTCCAAAAAACAATTTCCCCTTGCAATAACTCTCGTGTAGTGAGGGATGACCATTATTTTGATGTGGTCTTTGAATTAGTTGACTTCCAGCACTAATAAACTCATCTGTCCAGATTTTATCAGAATAACTGGAAGGGTTTGACGCCTTTTCCCCCATTAATTCTACCAATTGACCGAGTACAAATTCCTTTCTTGTTTCCTGAGAATAAGATGCTGCTCCTCCGGATAAAAAGCCTGTGAAACCAAACTTACTCTCTTCAAAGTTGGTATGATCATACATTTCTGCAATAATCCCGCAATGGCTATAAAGCATTCCTGAATAGCCGCTTTCCCGCCAGAATGGTTCTGGATATTCTAAGACGAACTTAATTGCTCCTTCCATCCAAGTTTGTACGGAAGACAAAAGTTGTTTCATATGATCTGGAAGATCCGGGGTAAACTGAATTTGAGAATTAACCAATTGAGGAGGAATAGTTAATACCACTTTTGATGAAACATAAAGACCTCCATCAGCAGTAGAAATGCGCATTTTATCTCCTAATTCCTCAATGCCGGTAACTTTCTTATTCAATTGAATGGACTTAGGATCCAATAGTCCTACAAGTTTTTGTATTAATTGTTGAGTCCCACCAACAATTCGGTAGGATGGAGTTTCTGATTCAGGAACGTTAAAAGACTGAGGAGGCTCAAATGATTTCGTTTGAAATAGAGAGATCCCTTTTGAGTATTGAGGATACTTTCCAATCTCCAATTCATCTAACAAGCCCATCAATGCCTGATGTAAATCCGAGAACCAAGTTGCACCTAATTCCATCGGAGTTTCCAATTTCCCAGAGATCGTTTGAATCCGACCACCAAAACGTGAGGAGGCTTCAAGAATCTGGTAAGAAATCTTCTTTTTTGAAAGAAAATAGGCAAGTGACAATCCACTTAATCCGCCACCGATAATCATTACCTGTTTATGCTTCTCCATTAAATGTAAATGGTTTAATCAAAATTATTGTTTCTTTATCTTTTTCAAGATCATATCGACAGCCATTTTGGGGTTTAACCTATAGAGGTAATCCAGCATCGTAGCATCTTTTCCAACTAGCACCCAGTATTTATTTCGCTCTATTCCATCGATTATAATAATAGTCATTGATTGATTCTTCACAAAACAGCTCCAAAAAAAATAGAAGTACATTTTGTTCAAAACAACGAACTGCCAACAGATTTAGGAGAACCCCTCTTCCCTCCTGTTTTCACAGCCTTGGGCAATTCCCAGTATAAGGCCACCGACAAGAGATGGTATGGGCAACCTTTCGAACCACAATTGTTGGTAATGGAAAATTTGAGGGTATAAAGCTTAATGGATTGATTTTGAAAGCCTGCTTTGTACCAGGCTTTTTTTAATTTTATTAATTCAGGTTAAAGGTCTTCAAATATAAATATTGAAAATCGCCTTTACAGTTTATGCAAGAGCTAAGACAACCTAAGTAAAGCCTCCGTGTAGATTTTAAAAAGGCTTAAGCAACGAAAAATCTCTCTTGACAGAAGGATTTAAATCAAGGGAGATTTCTAATAATTTGAGAAGTATAAAATGCTTATTCTCTGCCAGAAAACTCTACCACATTCTCTAAAAACTGGTTGAAAGCAGGGTCATTCCAAACGGTTCCTGCATGACCTAAAGAAGTGTAAAAAGTATTCCCTTTTCCAGTCTGCTTATACCAGGCCACAGGATGATCTTTTCCCATTCCAAAGTCTTTCCCTTTTATAAAAAGAATGTTTCCGCTCGGTAGAATGGATTCCCCATCTATGCTCATCAAAATCTGAAATCCCTTTGTTCCCGGATTCTCGAAAAACACATACCATTCCTCTGTATGTGTCCAAGCTGACGGTAAACCTAAAGTCAATTCCGGATTAGAAGTTTTGTCCACCATAACTACGGCTTCCTGCAATTGTGGATTAAGTGAATGGTGAGAAAAAGTCGTCCCCAGTAAGTTCTCTGTATACCAATCCCAATGATGTGAATTGTCCCCAGCTCCATGAACTCCCAATAAGTTACCTCCCGCTTCCACGTAGTTTTGGAGAACTTCCTGCTGCTCGTCATTCAGTACTCTTCCTGTGGAATTATTGAAAATCACCAAATCGAACTTTGCGAGTTGAGCAGCATTAAAAATCCCACCTTCTTCTGTCTCATAGAGAAACCAATCATTTTTCTTTGCCATTTGAGCAAAGTGTTTTTTACCGGCATCGATGGATTCTTGATGGACAAATCCTGTTGCTTTGGAAAAAAGTAGTACTGCTGTTTTTCCAGTAGGAAAATCAATTTGAGGAACCTCCGTCTCAAAAGAAACCGGAAAACCATAGCCAACTTTGTAGATAAATAATCCAAGAGCTCCTGAAATAAGAACCACCAAACCTAATAAGGTCCAAAGGCTGATTTTAATTATTTTCTTCATCGATTTGATTTCTTAAGAAGAAACTGATCATCTTTCACTATACCCTAGCAATAGATGATCAGTTCATTTTGGTTATAAATAGGTTCAAGTTTAGTGAACTTGCCTAGTCATTTACTTTGCCCGAATAGCAGAAGCATCAAACATATTCATCATTTTACCTTTCAGTGTGCGATGATCAATTTTGTCAAGGGCTACATTGACATCAAAACCCTGAGCAGAAAAGTAAACCGTCAAATTATCCGCTGACTCTTCAATTTTTGTAATTGGGATAGCAGGATTCTTTCCTGAGGAATCCACCAATTCTCCTTCCAGCTTACCTCCTTTTCGAGCCAAATTCATTGAAAACTTGGTATCTCCATTTGGAGTACCAGTCACTAACAAATCCCATTTGCCTACATAGAAATCTCCTGTGCTTGAAGCAGCATTCGATTGAGTTGGAGCTACAACCGGCTTTTCATGGATCATTTTAAATTCTGCTCCCATCACTACCATCAGCGATCCCTGAGGATTCTTTTCGTTTTTAAAGACTACATAGAGATCTTGCTTTTTGCCGTCAAAATCAGCTGGCAAAGTGATAGGAATTATCAATTGACTTGGAGCGAATCCAGCTGCATCACTCGCCTCAAGAAACTCAGACTTACCGATTATGGTACCTGTTGGACTTCCAATATGAAGTTCAACCATTCCGCCAACAGCACCTAGCTGTGGTTTTGGAGCAGTTGCTCCCAAATTCAAAGAAGCCAAATCTGATAGGTCAATTCCCTTCAGCGTTATGTATCCTCCTGATTTCGCAGGAATCACCAAATTCATTCCACCAAAGGACATTTTATTTACATCCACAAACTCATCAAATCCATGTACATCCATTTTGGCAGATCTCAAGACAAAGGATTGCTCTGCAAATAAAGAAGGTAGATTATTCGCCCCTTGATCTTGGTAAGCAGCACGAAGAATATACACTCCTTTGCCAGCATCTCCTTCAGGAACAGCTGCCACGAAAGAACCTTGAGTTGGTAAACTCTTGCCCTTTGGCTTTTCATTGGCAAAATTCAAAATGTATTTCACCATTTCAGCTGCCTCATCGGTAGAAAGCTGTGGATGTCCAGCCATCGCTGTTTCACCCCAGACACCACTACCTCCAGAAATCACTTTCTTAGTCAATGTTTCCAGTGCTCCATCATCACCCTTGTATTTGGCAGCGACATCTTGATACGCCGGTCCAATCGACTTTTCAGTCAATTTATGACAAGCCATACAATCACTTCCATCTATCAGTTTTTTGCCTGCTGCATACAATGCTGATTCATCTGCTGCTCTATGACCTTGAGCGATTTGAATCTGATCAAAACCCTCAGCTAAATAGTCGATGCTTACTGATACCTGCTCGGGATTAATGCCATTATTTAAGCTACCATCTTCCTTGTCTGTGACTTGGATTTTGTATTCCATAGCGGTATTTGGAACATAGAACGTCTTGTTGCTACCAGGCATTTCTAGGCTAAGCGTTGGAGGTTCGTTTCCTGCTGTCACTTCCATGCTTTGTGATACTTTCCCGCCTTTACCGTCATTTACAGTAAGCGTTACTTTATAAACTCCAGCCTTATCAAGAGTAATATTGGCATCTTTTGTCTTCAAATTCTCTTTAAAGCCATCAGAAGAAGTGATGTCCCAAGAATAATCTAATTTGTCATAATCAGCATCAGAAGTTCCAGCAGCAGACAATTCCAATTTGAAAGGAACCGCTCCACCCATTCTATTCGCAGCCATTTGAAGCTGTGGTTGACGGTTACCGCTGTTGTATTCGATTCTTACCAAACGCGCATCATCATTCGCAGTAAACCAACCAGAACCATATTCCAGCATATATAAATCACCATTTGCAGCGAATTCCATATCCATTGGATTGCTAAATCTATAGCTTGGCATAAAGCGCTCCATAGAAACATAATTTCCTTCCTCATCCATGGTTACAGCCATAATCCATCCACGCATCCATTCGTAAGCAAGGAATTTACCGTTGTAATAGTCAGGGAAAGCATGGTCTGAACCTTTGAAATCTTCAGAATAGAATACAGGACCGGCCATGGCAGATCTACCTCCCGCTCCTACCAAAGGAAACTCAGGAGACTCCCCATAAGGATACCAGATAAATGCATTTTGAGCAGGCGGTAATTTCTCTAAACCAGTGTTATTTGGCGAGGTGTTTACAGGTGCTTTTGGATCCCATTCTTGTAATGATTTACTGTTTTGGAAATCATATTTGAAATACGGTTTGTTGTTACCTATAAAGTGAGGCCAACCGAAATTACCTGCTTTTCTAGCCTGACCCATTTCATCTTGGCCAGCTGGACCACGTAGTGCATTTGGATCAGAAGCATCAGGTCCCACTTCACCCCAATAGAGATAACCAGTATGTTGGTCGACTGAGATTCTGAAAGGGTTTCTATGACCCATGGTGTAGATTTCTGGTCTTGCTTTTGGATCTCCTTCAGGAAACAAATTGCCAGCAGGGATAGAATAAGTACCGTCTGCCTCAGGTTTGATTCGAAGGATTTTTCCTCTTAGGTCATTCGTGTTTGCAGAAGACTTCTGCGCATCCCAAGCCGATCTTCCGGCTCTTTCATCAGATGGGCTATAGCCATCCGAACCGTGCGGATTGGTATTATCTCCAGTAGATAAATATAGATTTCCGTCTTTATCCCATGCGATTGATCCGCCTGTATGGCAGCATTCCTGTCTTTGAGTTGGGATTTCAAGTAGTACTTTTTCAGAATCCATTTTCAGTTCTTCACCGATTAATTCAAATCTTGAAAGCACATTTTTAGGTTCTCCCAATGGAGAGTAATACAAGTAAATCCAATGGTTCTCTTTGAAATTTGGATCAATATTTAACCCCAGCAAGCCATCCTCGGCCACCGCTTCTACGCCTGCAGCACTTACATATTTCAGACTCACAGGGATTTTAGCAATTGTCTTTACTTCTTTGGTATTGATGTCATACATCCTCACCTCGCCTTTTCTTTGGATAAAAAGTATTTTATCTTCATTCAACACCGCCAACTCCATCGGCTCATCCAGTTTCTCCGCTAATACTACTTTTGTAAAACGATTTTCTTCCGGTCTTGCTTTGCTAAAGTCCAAAGGTTTTGGATCATCTCCTCCCATGGCATAGTGGATACCAGCCCAAAGGTGATTCAGGAATAGTGGTTCAACATACGTTTCATCCGTGTGACCCATTCCAGTATAAAATGCCCGGCCGCCATTGTATTCATGGTACCAGCTCATTGGGTGATAATCAGGATTCGCGCCACCTTGATAGCTGCTGTCATCTATGGTCAATACCACATTGATATCCGGAGCAATATTCTTGAAACTGTAAAACTCATCTTCTCTTTCAAACTCATCAGGCATTCCCTGTGTAGCCCAGTGTTTTTTTTCTGTAACTGTATATTTCCCTTTTTGCACATTGCTTGGGTCTGATGGATGGGATAAAAAATATGCTCCCGCCAATCCTCCATACCAAGGCCAGTCATATTCTGTATCCGTGGCCGCATGCACACCCACATATCCGCCGCCAGCTTGAATGTATCGCTCAAAAGCATCTTGCTGCTCAGGATTTAGCACATCTCCAGTAGTATTTAGAAATAATACTGCGGAATATTTCTTTAGCTCAACCTCATTGAAAAGCGAAGCATCCTCTGTAAACGTGACATCGAAGTCCTTTTCTTGGGACATTTTTTCCAAAGCTTTTATTCCAGCTTCAATGGACTGATGTCTGAATGCCTCTGTTTTACTGAACACCAACAAGTTCTGTTTATCTGATTTAGAACAAGATGAAAGTGCAAAAACAGCTGCCAAGCAGGCGAAGATTAGGGTTTTGAGTTTCATTGCTACATGTTTGTTAACCAGCCAAATGTAGAAGTAATTTTTATTATCTAATAAAAAGAGAATAATTATTTTCTTTTTTAAAGAAAATAGAATCAATTATCCCTAGTTTTATATGAAATCAGCAATTGTTTGACTTCTTTTGAAGACTTCATCTAATTTTAGCTATGCAAGTGAGTGATATCAATAATTACATTAATCAGGTTTCCATAGACTGCGTCATCTTTGGCTATCAGAACCAAAAGCTGAAAGTATTGGCGCCCAAATTAATCCTCAAGGGTGATTTATGGGCTTTGCCAAGCGGATTTATACAGCAGGAAGAAGGTATTGATCAAGCGGCAGCTCGAATACTGGAAGAGAGAACTGGGATAAAAAATGTATTTCTGGATCAGTTCCATGTATTTGGGAACGTTCCGCGTACAAATAATGATGTAATAGCCAAGATTGTTGATTTAAACCAAGACAGAGTTAAGGATGTAGGGTTAGATGAAACCTATTTTGAGTGGCTCAAGCAACGCTTTATTTCCATAGGTTATTATGCCTTGGTGAATGCAGACGAAGTGGTACCGACCTTGACATTTTTTGATGAATCTACCGAATGGTATGAACTGGAAAATTTGCCTAAAATGGTGATGGATCATAATGAAATAGTAGCCAAAGGGCTAGAGGCTCTTCGATTGAATTTTGACAATCAATTCACCAGGTTCAAAGTTTTGCCGGAAAAATTCACTATGAAAGAACTGCAGGAGCTTTATGAGGCAGTCTATGACAAACCTTTCCGCAGTAATAATTTCCAAAAGAAAATGCTGGATCTGAATGTGCTGGAGCGATTAGAGAAGAAGTTCACTGGGGCGGCAAATAAGGCTCCCTATTTATATAGGTTTAAAGCTTAAACGAATTTTCACTATTAATTTGGATTCATTTTTCTTTATCCAACTTCCCACCTGTCTTTTCACTCCCCTATTTGTCCGCTTCGGCTAAGTATTTTTTCATTCTAATGTGAGCTAACTCAATTTTGATCCATCAAAACAAACTGATGGATTAAATGAATACGATTCGAAAAATATTCGGAGCAGCACTCCTCCTCACTGCAACTTTTTCTGCCATGGCTCAAACCCAGTCCATGTCGCTGAGAGAATGCATTGAATATGGTCTTGAAAACCATCGCAGCAACAACATCTACGAAAATGAAATTCTGTTGACTGATGCAAAAAACAAGGAGATATCTTCAGCGTTTTTGCCACAAATCAATGCTTCTGGCGCTTTTGATGACAATCTAAAAGTCCAGACTTCTGTCCTTCCAGGAGCATTAGTCGGTTCTGATGAAGATATACGAATCGCTTTTACCAAGCAATACAGCACCAATATATCCGCCCAATTAGACCAAACAATCTATGATCAATCGCTGATCTATTCTATAAAGGCTAACAAATTTGCGAGCCAGGAAGCGGAACTCAACAAGGAAATCAATGATGAAACGATCATCTACACTATTTCAACCGCCTATTACCAAGTTCTTGTAAGTCTTGAAAAGCTGGAATTTTTAAAATCTGATTTGGAGACCTACAGATCTCAATTAGATATCAGCACTTTGAGAGTGGATAAGGGAGTGATGACCGAAGTAGATAAGCAAAAAATCGAGGTTCAATACTATAATACACTTTCTCAAATCAACGTGGCCGAAAACACAGTCACTTTGAATAAAAACAGATTGAAATTCGAAATGGGAATGGCACTCGCCTCTTCCATAGAAATCAATTCTATTAAACCATCGGCTCAATTGACGCAATTGGCAGATCAGAACATTGCTGCTGGTTTTGCAGCTGAGAATCTCAGAAACTTCCAGCTTTCGGCTGTAGATCGGGAAATGCTAACCATAGAGGAAGCAAGAGTTAAAGCTCTTTACCTACCTAAACTAACCGCTTACGCAAGATATGGCGCGGTAGGATTTGGAGATAATGTATCTCAATCCTTTTCCACTTTAGCAGATTTTGCTGCAGTGGGTTTGAAGTTAAACATCCCAATTTTCTCAGGATTCCAGAGACAATCCCAAGTAAAACAAGCTCATCTCAATGTGCTGAATGCTTATGAAAACATTGCCTTGGACAGAGAGAATTACGAATTGGAATACCTCACTGTTCGAAACAAATTAATGGAGGCTCAAAGTAATCTGAAAAATGAAGAGCGCTCTCTGGAACTCTCTCAATCCATTTCTGCTAGTTCCACACTTCAATACGAAAAAGGAGTTTTAGAACTGAATGACTGGCTGATTGACCAGCAAACCAATAAAGAATCCCAATACAATTATCTCAATTCTCTTTTTGCATTCTATGAAGCCCTGGTGGATTTGGAAAAAGCAAAAGGCTCATTAAAAGAATTCTTCAACGCACTGCCATAACTCTTATGAAAACCAAATACATCATCTGGATCGCAATTATAGCTGCCACTGGCCTTGTCGCTTTCAAGCTTATTTCCAACAAGCAGGAAATCAACAAAAAAAGTGCTGTGACAGAATCCCAACCTATTACCATTCCTGTCAAAACCACAAAAGTGGCCACTATTCCAGTAAATCAACAAATAGTCAAAACCGGAAATCTTGCTCCTTTTAAAGAAACCAAAGTGCTTTTGCCTTCAGGTGGTATCGTTCGTCAAATCAATTTTGAATTGGGAGACAAAGTTCGCAAAGGACAAGTTTTAGCCGTGATCGATAGCAAAATGAACCAGTTGGAACTGGAAAAAATCAACATTACCATCAACAAACTGAAGCATGACCTGCAGGTATATCAGGAATTGTATGAAGGTAAAGCTGCTACTCAAGAAAAGTTAACTGAAGTGCAGCAAAATTATGATGAAGCACTTAACCAATCAGCGCAATTGAAACAGCAGATTTCAGAGTCGAATGTCATTGCACCGATTGATGGGATTATTGCAGAAAAATCACTTGAAGGAGGATTTGCCAATGCTGGAACAGAACTGGCTTCCATCGTCAATTTGAGTTCCAGTAAAGTTCAAGTAAGTCTGACTGAGTCGGAGGCATACGAAGTGGAACTTGGCCAAGAGGTAAAAATCACCACCAATGTGTATCCTGACAAAGTATTTTCCGGAAAACTCACATTCATCAGTCCGCAGGCCGATCAAGCTCATAATTACCAAGCTGAAGTCTCACTGACCAATTCTGACAATACAGTATTACGATCAGGGACTTTCGTTTACGCGGATTTTTCAAGAGACCTGAAAGAAAATATTTTGGCGATTCCAAGACCTGCATTGGTCGAGAACCTACAAAATACAGCGATCTATTTGATCAAAGGTGATGAAGTAAGCCTTCATGAAGTAAAAATCGGAAGAGAAATTAACGGACAAGTGGAAATATTGGAAGGATTAAAAGCCGAAGATGAAGTAGTGACTTCAGGTCAGATCAATCTAAAAAATGGTTCCAAAATCCGAGTAGCTAACTAACCAGCATTATGTCAATTTCAGAAATAGCCATTAAGCGGCCTTTATTGATTGTAGTAATATTCACAAGTTTGACACTCTTTGGAGTGATGAGTTACAACTTGTTGAATTACAATTTGCTGCCAAAGATTGAGGTCAACAACGTAAGTGTGGTGACAGTTTACCCTGGAGCATCTGCTTCGGAAGTTGAGAATTCGGTGACCAAAAAACTAGAAGATGCTTTTGCTTCGGTGGAAGGTCTGGACAACATCACTTCCACTTCCCAAGAAGGCGTTTCGCAGATTGCAGTTGCACTAAAAGCAAGCACAAATCTGGATCAAGCTGAGAGAAATATTCAGCGCGAGGCAGATAAAATTCTGAATGAATTGCCAGATAATATTGAAAAGCCTTTGGTTTCCAAAGTAAACTTGGATGAAACGCCTGTTCTCAAAGCAGGTGTCACTTCCTCGCTTTCTTCTCGCGATTTATATGATCTGATTGACAATGAGATTACACCTATTCTGCAAAACGTAGCAGGAGTAGGTAAAGTAAATATCATTGGTGGCGATGAGCGTCAGATTCAAATCAATATTATTCCTCAAAAACTGCGATCCTATAATCTAAGTATCGATCAGGTTACTCAGGCGATCAGCAGAGCCAATCAATCTTTTCCTGCTGGGAAAATTGAAACTCAAGATAATTCCGTTTCCATTCGTTTTGATGCCAATGTCACTTCAGTGGATCAAGTACGGAATCTGATCATTTCAAATAATCGTTTCAGCACCGTTTATCTCTATGATGTGGCAGAAGTACTAGACGCCACTTCTGAGCCAACTGCCATCAATCATGTGGATGGAAGTCCTTCTATCGGAATCCAAGTGGTAAAGCAGGGTGATGCCAATGGCGTGGAAGTGAGTGAGCAGGTAAAAAAGGCCTTTGCGGATTTAGAGACTGAATACAGTCAGCAAGCGTTGTCATTTGTGGTTTCCAGTGACCAAAGTATTTACACCTTGGCATCGGCACATGCGGTAATGGAGGACTTACTACTTGCTGTCATCATTGTAGGAATCGTGATGTTGGCATTTTTGCACAGTTTCAAAAGTTCCCTGTTTGTGATGGTGGCTCTTCCATGCTCTATCATTCCCACTTTCATTGCCATGTATTTCTTTGATTTTTCACTAAATCTGATGTCTCTGATGGCACTTTCTTTAGTGGTTGGAATTCTGGTGGATGACTCGATTGTGGTTTTGGAAAACATCTATCGCCACATGGAAATGGGCAAAAACAGAAAAGTTGCTGCGCTGGAAGGTAGAAGCGAAATTGGTTTTACAGCCTTAGCCATCACTTTGGTAGATGTCGTGGTATTCCTTCCTCTTGCCATCAGCGGTGGAATCATCGGATCTATTTTGAGAGAATTTTCTCTAGTCGTAGTCTTTTCTACCCTGATGAGTTTGTTTGTGTCCTTTACAGTCACTCCTATGCTGGCAAGTAGATTTGGCAAATTGGAGCATTTGAATGGAAAGACTCTGTGGGGAAGAATCAACCTTGCAATTGAAGATTTCCTTTCCAGATTGAAAAATTACTATGGAAAAACGCTGGCCTTCGCTTTGGAGAAAAAACGCTGGTTACTTTCAGGAATACTGGTTTTAATTATTGGCTCATTTGCGTTGGTAGGAACTGGTTTTATTGGTTTTGCTTTTATCCCTGAATCAGACCAAGGTGAATTGATCATTAATATGGAACTGGAACCTACTGCTTCGATCTACCAGACCAATTTATTAAGTCAGGATGTTGAGCAAATTTTGATGGATCAACCACAAGTAAAAAGAGTTTTCACTAGTGTTGGCTTTGTCAGTGGAAGCGTCTCTGGAACAGGTAGCAACGGTAATTTGGCGGAATTGACCGTCTCATTAGTCGACCAATCCGAACGAACTGTCAATTCTCAGGAATTCGGAATGCATATGCAAAAAATACTGACGCAATCTATTCCTGGAGTTAAATTCTCGGCTTCAGCAACTTCAATTTCAGGTGGTGGATCTCAGATTCCAATTCAAATTGCAGTGAAAGGACTGGACATTGAAAAAGTAAGGCTAACTGCTGACAGATTGAAAGAAATCGTCGCCACAGTCCCAGGTACTCAATATGTCAAACTATCTGTCAAAGACCAAAAGCAAGAAATCGAAGTAACATTAGATCGTGAAAAAATGGCTCTTTTGGGTCTCGATGCCAGTCAAGTTGGTACAGTTTTACAAAATTCTTTCAGTGGAAATACTCAAAACAAACTCAAAGAAAAAGGCAACGAGTACGACATCAATGTCAGTCTTGCTCAAAATAATAAATCGAGCATCAATGATGTCCGAGAACTCACCTTCACCAATTCAGATGGGCAAAGCTTTGAATTAAGTCAGTTTGCAAGTGTAAATTCCGTTTTGGGAGAAAGTGTACTCCAACGAAACGGAAGAATCAGCGCTATCACCGTGCAATCCAATGTGATCGGAAGACCTACTGGTTCTGTATCTGCTGAGATTGAGGCTTTGATATCTCAGGAAGACCTTCCAGCAGGAATCAATATTGAATACTTAGGAGAATCAAAAAATCAAGGTGAAGCTTTTGGCAGTTTGGGTCTTGCACTCATTTCAGCGATCCTGTTGGTTTACTTGATTATGGTAGCCTTGTATGAAAGTGTTGTTTATCCTTTTGTGGTATTGTTTTCCGTACCAGTAGCCATCATTGGGGCATTGCTTGCCTTGGCCTTATCCATGCAAACGCTCAATATTTTCTCGATAATCGGATTGATAATGCTCTTGGGATTGGTAACCAAAAATGCAATTCTAATTGTCGATTTCACCAATAATCTTCGTGCAGAAGGCGCTTCTATTAAAGAAGCTTTGATAGAAGCTGGAGAAGAACGCCTTCGCCCTATTTTGATGACTACCCTTGCGATGGTTTTCGGCATGCTTCCAATCGCGCTGGCAAGTGGAGCAGGTGCTGAAATCAAAAACGGGATGGCTTGGGTAATCATCGGAGGACTGACTAGCTCCATGATTTTGACCCTGTTTATCGTGCCTGCGATGTACCTCATCATTGAGAATATCCGTCTTCGCTTTTCAAAAAATAAAGATATACAACCAACTATTTCTACCAATCCTCTTACAACATGAACCAAATTCAAATAACGTGGAAAAGCGAATAACCCATTTGTAACAAACAAGATAAAACCAGTACCTTATGTACAAGTTGGAATGTCATTTTGGAAGGGATTTACCAAATATGAACAATCAGGAAAACATAATTAATTGACACAAACATGAGTTCAGAATTAAGTCA
Source organism: Algoriphagus sp. (assembly GCA_024642365.1). Taxonomy (GTDB): domain Bacteria; phylum Bacteroidota; class Bacteroidia; order Cytophagales; family Cyclobacteriaceae; genus Algoriphagus. The sequence goes on along the minus strand of JAHEBE010000023.1, from coordinate 4,556 downwards.
AAGACAGGTAACAAAAGTATTTCTACAGGTATCGCTCTTAATAGCCGTGGTGGAATTTATCTTTTTGGTCTTAGCTCCAACTGAATTTTGGTCAGCCATTTTGTTATCTGTGATGGGTTTTATTATGGTGTTTGGTATTGGAATGGGAAATGTTTTTGCTATCAAAAAGGTATCGGCCTACTTCAAAAAATCCGGAAAAACAGAGAAGAAACAGATTAAATATATCGTCTCCCTGGTGATCACACCGATCATTTATTTCGTGATTTTAACTGCTTTTTCACCTTTTCTATTTGATCCAGAACCAAATAAGTCAAGAACCGGAATACTTCCCATCATGCTGATTTCCAGCTGGCTCATAAGCTCATTGATGATTATCATTTACAATAACATGGCTTATTACAACTCTAAAACTCAGGCGGAAATAGAAAACCTTAAGCTTAAATCCATCATTTCCGACACTGCAAATCAGCTCTTAAAGCAGCAGATTCAGCCCCACTTTCTATTCAATGTTTTGAATACAATCAAGTCTCTTTACAAGAAAGATATCAACCAGGGGGAAACGTATTTGGTCCATTTGGCGGGCTTTCTTCGCGCTTCCATTTCTGATCCAGCGGCCAAAATAGTTACCGTGGAAGAGGAGCTTCAACTCTGTCAGGATTACATAGAAATGCAGCGCTTACGCTTCGGCGGAGCGCTATATTATCTAGTGACGATCTCAGCTGAGACAAGAAGTGAAAAGTACCTTCCCTTCTTTGCTATTCAGATTTTGTTGGAAAATGCCATTAAGCATAATGATTTGACCGAGGATTCACCATTGACGATTTCGGTGACTGAATTGGATGGATATATAATAGTGAAAAACTGTATCCAAAAGCGGAATTTCCAAGAAGCATCAACTGGCTTAGGCCTATTTAACCTTGCCGAACGGTATCGCTTGATTTCAGGTGATGAGATAGAGATTAACAATAAAGACGGGGAATTTTCCGTGAAACTTAAAGCCCTAACAAATGAACATAGTAATCATAGAGGATGAACGGCTGACTTCCGATGATCTAGCTGAAACTTTGGTAGAATATGATACTTCGATTTCTATCGTTGCTCAGCTCAAATCTGTGAAGGAAAGCATTGCTTATTTTCAAAAACAGACTTGGCCTGATCTCATTTTCAGTGACATCCAATTAGGAGATGGATTGAGTTTTGAGATTTTCAAGTCTTTGAATATTACTGTTCCAGTAATCTTTTGTACTGCTTTCAATGAGTATGCTTTGGATGCATTTAGAGCAAATGGGGTTGATTACCTTTTAAAACCCTTCAGCAAAAACACAGTTGGAGCGGCTATCGAAAAATTCAAACGACTCACCAATTCTCATAAAGTAGATGACGCGATAAGCTATTCCAAAATCTTAGACTTATTCGAAAGCAAAAATTCAAATGGGAAATCTTCGCTTTTGGTCTATTACAAAGAGAAGATCAAACCTATCAAAATCGAGGATATTGCGGCATTTTATCTGGAAGAAGAAGTGGTTCATTTGGTCACATTTGATCGAAACACATTTGTGGCCAGCCATAATCTAGAGGAATTGGAAACACTTGTCGGAAGCAACTTCTTTCGGGCAAATCGACAATCGCTCATTCAACGAAAGGCAGTATCTGATGTGGTCAGCTATATGGGACGCAAGCTTTTGGTCAATATGTCTGTTCCAATCCAGCAAAAAATCACAGTCAGCAAAGAAAAATCCCCAGTCTTTCTCGACTGGCTTTCAAAGTAAAAAACACAATTAAATAGTATCAATCAGTAACACCTAAAAACAAACAAATTATGAAAAAAGTACTTCTTTCTCTCTTTGTCCTTTGCACACTTGCGACAACTTTATCTTTTGCTCAGTCGACTGGTCAAAAAGACTACTATGCAGGAAAATGGGAAATCACAGTCTCTGGCACACCTAGTGGAGACGCTAAATTATTGACCAACTTGACACGTGTAGACGGTGCATTAACTGGCGAGCTCGAGAACACAACTGATGGATCAAAATTAAAAATCAATAAAGTAACTGAGTCAGAAAAAGGCATCACAATTTACTTCTTTGCAGAAGGAATGGATATCGATTTGTACCTAGGTAAAAAAGATGCAAATCAAATGGAAGGCTCCTTGATGAACGGCAGCTTTAAAAGCGTCGCTGTCAGAAAGTAAGATCCTTCGTAGAATTGCTGGTGGCTTCCAAAGCCTTCAGCAATTTTTCTCTCTATTTTACATGCCATCTCATGAAACTAAAACTAATTCTACTTTATCTGGCATTTTGCGTAGCATTTTCAGCAAACGCCCAGACTGAAAAATACAATCCCAAGAATGATACTCTTTTCTCAAAGCCTTATATAGACATAGACGAATGGCGGGATTCACCTGTCAGACATCATTATATCCATGGAGGTTTTGAAGGGACTGAGACCAAGTTTTCCTATTATTTTCCAGAAAAGGAAGACTACAAAGGCCATTTCTTCCAATACATCACTCCTGTCCCTGATAGCGAAACACTCTCCCAAGGACAAACAGGTGAAGCTGACAAAATAGGTTTTTCAGTCTCGAATGGGGCATATTTCATAGAGACCAATGGCGGCGGCTCATTCAATCCTGGAGCACCAAGTGCGACAAATGATCCTACTTTAGGAGCTTATAAAGTCAATGCTGCAGCAGCTAATTATTCCAAGGAAGTAGCAAAGAAATTATATGGTGACCACAAAGTCTACGGTTATTCATTTGGTGGTAGTGGCGGAGCATTTAGGACTATCGGCGGAATAGAAAACACAGAAGGCGTTTGGGACGGAGCTGTTCCTTACGTGGCAGGCTCTCCTATGGCTATTCCAAATGTGTTTAGTGTCAGAATGCATGCCATGCGAATTCTCAAAGATAAGCTTCCTCAGATAGCCGATGCAATCGAACCAGGTGGCGGAGATATGTATGCAGGATTGAATAATGAGGAAAAAGAAGCCTTAAATGAAGTGACTCACATGGGTTTTCCTCCAAAAGCTTGGTTTGGATATGATGAGATGGGAATTCATGGATTTGCTGTGCTCTATCAAGGAATGGTTATGGCAGATCCTGGCTATTTTGAGAAATTCTGGACTACACCTGGATATTTAGGATTCGATCATCCAGAATCCTTTGAAGGAGATCGAATACAGCAGGAAAGCACTGTCACCAAAGTCATCACGCGAGGAGAAGCGATCAAATTGGGAATGGATGTGGAGCCTTTGGCTGGTCAGGCGAGAGGCACTGCCGATGCTGCATTCAATAGTTTGAGCGAAAAGCAGATCAATGAACCCGTAGCTTTCCAACTAACTGAAAAACTTCCTGCTGTTCAATTTCTGGGTGGAGATTTACTGATACAAAGTGGCTCTGTATCCGGGCAAAAAACCATGCTAAAAGAGATCGATGGAGATCTAATTTACCTTGGAGTGGCCGACCCAACAATGACAGCTAAAATCCAAGTCGGTGATAAAGTCGTGGTTGATAATTCGAATTTCTTGGCCGCTCAAACCTACCACAGGCATCAAACTCCAGGTGATGAGTATGAAGTTTATGAGTATTTCAAAGATAAAAATGGAAAGCCTACCTATCCTCAGGGAGGATTTTTACTCGGCCCAATATTTACCAGAGGAGCTTCTGGAGCTATTCAGTCAGGTGTATTTGAAGGGAAAATGATTTTGTTGGAATCCTTGTGGGACAGCGAAGCATATCCTTGGCAGGCGGATTGGTACCGAGACCGAGTAATAGAAAACTTAGGAGATAAGACTGACGATCATTTCAGAGTTTGGTTTACCGACCATGCCAACCATGCAGACTATGCCAACCCTGGAGATCCAAATCATATCGTAAGTTATCTAGGCGTACTTCAGCAAGCTCTGCTGGATTTAAGCGACTGGGTAGAAAAAGGAATTGAGCCTGCTCCGAGCACAAACTATCAAGTGATAGATGGGCAGATTGTTGTTCCCGATGCCGCTGAAGAAAGAAAAGGCATTCAGCCAGTAATTGCTCTGCAAGCGAATGGAGGAGTTAGGACTGAAGTAAAAGTTGGCGAAGCTGTCAACTTCACTGCGACAATAGATCTTCCAGAAAACACAGGGGAAATTGTGGACTTAGAATGGGACTTAGAAGGAAATGGGAATTTTTTGAAAGCTTCAGAATCCGAATTTGATGGTGATAAATCTACCATCACCAGCACTCATTCCTATAATTCACCAGGTACATACTTCGTAGCCTTGCGAGCTTCTTCACAGAGAAATGGTGATAAAGAAACACCATTCACCAGAATCAAAAATCTGGGAAGAGTGAGAGTGGTGGTGAAGTAATTAAAGAATTTTAATTCCTTACAAAACTTTAAACATCAAGGAGTTTTGTGAGGAATTATTTTTTTTGAAATCAATAAAGAGAACTCAGTTGTTGGAGGGATTCCTGCAAAGTTTCTTGAAGCTATTTAGCATCTGATATTAATAAGGAAGAATAGTCATCATTCTAAAAATGAATTGAGATATTAAGTCTTTTTGCTCAATTAAACTTA